>JABJAL010000071.1:0-2500 GCA_018669005.1 Nitrospinaceae bacterium | reverse complement strand
GAATTTGGCCCGTTTGCCCGAGAGGACGCGGGCAATATCCTCACCGGCGGTGCGGGCGATGGCTTCAAGGCATTCGACAGTTGAGCCAGCCATGTGCGGGGTGAGGATAATACCCGGTGCATCGAAAATCGGGCTTTTGGGGTTCGGTGGCTCACCATCAAGAACGTCGAGCGCCGCCCCACCTAGTTTGCCGCTTTTAAGGGCTTTGGCGAGTGCCTTTTCATCGATGAGGGGCCCCCGCGCAGCGTTCACCACGAAAGCGCCCTTTTTCATTTTCGCGATGGCGGCGCGACCGATGATGTGGTGTGTCGCCGGAATGTGTGGTGCATGTAGCGAGATAATGTCGGATGCGGCCAGCAGGGCATCGAGCTTCATCGGCTTGGCCCCCCTGGCGCGAATATCTTTATTCGAAAGCCCCGGGTCGTGGGCGCAGACCTTCATTCCAAAAGCCTGGGCAATGCGTGTTACGCGCTCGCCAATCTGTCCGATGCCGACAAGGCCGAGGGTCTTTCCCTTTAGCTCGCCGCCCGTGTGGCGTGCCTCCCCCCAGATACGCTCAGATTGAACCCTGGCGGCGCTTTGGGGTATTTGGCGGAGCAGGCTCACCATCAGGCCAATCGTTAGCTCTGTCACCGCATCAGCGTTTGCCCCTGGCGTGTTCGTAACCAGAACGCCGCGCTCGGTGCAGGCAGCAACATCCACCTGATCGACGCCAGCGCCATGAACACCTACAACCCGGAGATCTGGAAGGTGGTCGAGAAGCGAGGGGGTGATGTAGCCAGGCCTAAGGAGCATGCCTTCTGCGCCCTTGAATGCCCGAGCGAATTTTTTTTCCTGGGTCGGGGTAAGGGGGCTAAATGGAAGCGGCACAACCTTTACAGGTGCCACACCCTTCATGGCTAGGCGCACCGGCGCGAGCGCAACCGGAAAATCGTCAGTCGCCGTAACGGCGACCCATCTTGAAGAGGATGCGGCCATGGGGATCAGGCGTTTTCAGAGCCGGAGTAGTCCCCGTCGAAGGCGTATTCTGTGCGCGCTTTCTGAAGAGAGAGAAGGCCCTCGCGAAGATCGCGCTCGATAGCATCGCGCTTTCTATCCTTCGGATCTCCGTAGCCGCCACCACTTGGAACCTCGAGGACGAGACGGTCACCTGGACTCATCACCCACTGGCGCTTGGGATTGATAGGCCGACCGTTCAGCGTCACCTTGCCGACGCGACCATTTTTACCACCAAATAGACCATAGGCTGGATGGCGTGTCCGCTCACTCAAAAAACTCAAGAGTATTTGAACGTCCGAAAGCGATTTGACGATAACCTGCTGGCCGTTGCCGCCAACGAATTCCCCGGATCCGCCGCTGTCCCTGATGATGGCTTTTCTCTCCACCAGAAGAGGAACCATGTGCTCAAGAATCTCAATCGGTGTGTTCGAGGTGTTCGAAGGAAAGCTCAGGCAACTGATGCCGTCATGGCTTTTAGAGGCGCCCTGCCCGCCGTTCAGGAAGAAGTTACCGGCAAAGCTGCGCATCTGTTTGTCTACGCCAGCAGCGTTAATGGCCCAGACGGGGCTTCCGCTAGCGGCCTGTACCAACTCGGGCACGGCCTTGCAGAGCGCGCCGAAAATAGCCGAGGGAATGAACTGGCCAACCATGGAGCGACCGTTTACGGGTGCGGGATAGCGCGGATTGAGAATACTGCCATCGGGCGCCGTTACGGTAACGGGACGGAAGTTCCCCTCGTTGTTGGGCACCGTTGGACAGAAAAGACACTTGAGCGCGTAGGCCGAATAGGCGAATACGTAGCTCAAAACGGCGTTGAGGCCGCGATCAACCTGGGGCGATGAACCCGTGTAGTCAACAACAATGCTACTTCCTCGAACGCGGACCTCGACACGGATAATCAGAGGCTCATCGTAGCCGTCTGTACTCACGTGGAAGCGATATTCGCCGTCGGGAACTTTTTTGATCGCCTCGCGCATAGCGTTCTCGGAGCGCTGGAAAATCGTTGTGGCGATAGAGTCGAGATCGCGTAGCTTGTATTCCTCAAGGAGGTCATTCACCCGCTGGGCGGCAAGTTTTCCGCCGGCCATATGGGAGATCAAATCGCCCTCGACCTGCTCGGGCACGCGCACGTTGGCGCGGATAATACGGAGGATATCGGGGTTCACTTGTCCGGCAGCCATGTATTTACAAGGGGGCAGCTGGAGACCCTCCTCGTAGATATCCCTGACCTCAGGCGAGCGAAGTTTTCCGCCCATGTCGGTGGCATGGGAAGTTATGCCGACGAAACCGACAAGATTTTTCTTGTAAAAAAGCGGCGCGAGTGTCGTCAGATCCTGAAGGTGTCCGGTTCCGAGCCACGGGTCATTCGTCAGGATCAGATCGTCGGGCTCGAAGGATTCAGCCGGAAACGTTTTGAGCAGCTGGCGCACGGTTATCGGCAGCGAGCCAACGAAGCTGGGCATAGCTGAGCCTGCTTGTGAGATAGCGTAGCCCTTTGTGT
>JABJAL010000070.1 GCA_018669005.1 Nitrospinaceae bacterium | reverse complement strand
GGGGGGGGGGGGGGCATATGGGCCCGCCCGCCGGGAGCGCAGGCGCGACCGCCGATGGGGCGATGAAGCGGATAAGTTTTTTCGGCATTTTAAGTACCCCTCCGGAAACTCAAATTGGGAACCAAAAATCGATACTTAAATATTAAAGTCCTTTAATTTTAGAGCTAATCGCCCACTCCGTAGTATTATTTATATATAGGTTATTTTGGTAAATTTTTCAACAACTTAATCATATCGCCTGATTATCGTGTAAGTTGTTGAATGGTAATCACTTAAACAATTAAATGTCCTTTTTTGAATAATAATAGGAGTAAATAATCTGAATAATTTGTCATTTGGACATGTTTCGCTCGAACTCACCCTAACCCTCTTCAGGGGGAAAGGGGGTGGGTATAGAGAACGAGGTGGCTGTGGATGAGGAGCGAGACGCCTATCCCACAATCAGGGTAGGGGCCCAGCTACAGCAAATGCCGCGAAACTGTAGGAAGGTTCATGGTTAGGGCGGTTTCTAGGTGCGACGCCCGTTCATCCAGTAAATTGGGGCCCAGCTACAGCAAGTGCCGCGAAACTGTAGGGGGGTTCATGGTTAGGGCGGTTTCTAGGTGCGACATGTGGTTGTGAATCCGGCGCTGGGGATGATCGAGATATTCTCCCTCCCTAGCGCTCCAGGGGCTCTAGGTCGATGGCGGCGTCGATGAGCCAGGGTTTCCCCGAGGCGAGAGCGGCTCGCACGGCCTCGATGAGTTCATTGGGTGTCTCTACGCTCGTCGAGCCCATGCCCATTGAGCCAGCCATGGCGGGGAAATCGAGCCGCGGATCGTTGAAGTCCATCGCAGGAAATTGGCGGAACTCGTTGGCCTTGCCATCGAGGTTCAAGATGCGCTCCTTCAAGATGCGATAGGAGCGGTTGTTGGCGATAATCCATACGGCGTTAAGCCCATAGCGCGCGGCCGTCCAAAGTGTCTGAATGGTGTACATGGCCGAGCCGTCGCCTGATACGCACACGACGGGGCGATCAGGCGTGGCGGCTTGGACGCCCAGTGCAGTGGGGAGCCCCATGCCGATGCCCCCGCCTTTCATGCCGAACAGGTCGTTGACTTTCCCGCCAATGGCTCGGCGCAGGCCGTTTCCGCCGGTGGTGAGAGATTCATCAACAAATGCGGCGCCCTCGGGCAGGGCCTCGCGGATGGCGGCCTGAAACGCCGTACGGGACATGCCGGCTTTGTCTTGCTCGCCGGATTTGAAGGCGGGATCGACCGCTTTCCAAAAACTTTGGTTCTCGGCCTCGACTCGCGCCCGGCGTTCTTGGGCCTGGGTATGTAGGGCCTCGTCCCATGTTCGGTGCAACATGGTGCTCATTAGCGGCAGGGTGGTTTTTGGGTCTCCGAAGAGGGCGACTTCGGCCGGGTAGCTTTTTCCAATATCCCAAGTATTCAGATCGAGGTGGATGGCCCGGATGTGTTCGGGGATGGAATTAACGTCCGGTGGAAACGAGAGGACGAGGGGCTCGGAGCCGATGAAGAAGACAACATCCGCCTCCTCAAGTATCTCACGCATTTTCCCGGCGAGCCTAGGAAGATCGCCCGCGAACTGGGGGTGGGTCACAGGAAAGCTAAAGGCGTTCGAGGCGCACTCTCCATATACTTTAGCTCCGAGAAACTCGGCAAGCGCCACCAGCTCGTCCTGTGCGCCCGAGCGGGCGATGCCCTGCCCGGTCACGAGGACCGGGTTTTTCGCCTCGGTGAGAAGTTTCGCCGCTCGCTCTATGGCTTCTGCTGCGGCTGGAAAGCGAGTCGGGATACGTGTGGGCGAGCCCGTGATGCCGCCCGTTGGCGTCTGAAGAACGTCGCCGGGCAAAGAAAGAAATACCGGCCCCGTCGGCGGTGTCAGCGCCACCTTAATGGCCCGGCGAACAGCGTGTTCCAGATCTCGCACATCCCGCACTTCATATGCCCACTTGGTCAGCGGCTCGGCTATCCGGGGCAGATCGTCCCAGAGAATGATCTCATGAAAATGGCCGGGCTGTCCCTGGTTTCCTGCGGTGACGACGAGTGGCGAGCCGGCGCGTTTGGCGTTGTATAGATTTCCCATTGCGTTTCCGAGTCCGGGAGCGACATGCACATTGACGATGCCTACTTCCCCCGTGGCGAAGGCATAGCCCTCGGCGGCGGCAACGGCCACTGACTCGTGCAGGCACAAGTAATATTGGAGACGATCTTCATTTACCAGAGCGTCCATCAGCGGAAGCTCTGTGGTCCCCGGGTTGCCGAATATACATTTCACCCCTTCGTCGATTAGGGTTTCCATGAACAGAGTCGCGCCGTTGGTTTTCATTTGAAATTCCTTATGTATTGTTTTCCCAGGTTCAAGTCATCAAGGCGCCGGCTTTTCCTTTAATAGCCGTGATGCCGGCAAGCTCAAGGCATTTTTCAGTGCTTGGCGGCATAATCATTCCGGCCCTGGCGTCGCGGTGAAATCGTTGAAGTGGAAAGTGGCGCATCAGGCCAGAGCCGCCCGCTATCTTTATCGCTTTTTCGGTGATCATCGCCGCCGTTTCCGCAGAGGTGAATTTCGCCTCGTTAATTGCACCATAGGCCGCCTCGGCCCCATTAGCTCCGATTAACCACCCCGCTCGTCGTACCATCAACAACGCGGCATCAAGGGCAATCTTCATTTCGCCGATTTGGCGTGAAATCGGCGGGTAGGTAGCTATCGGGACATTATCGGGCTGGAGCTTTCGTTTTTTTGCATAATCTACAACCCACTCGAAAGCCCCGCCTCCTGCGCCTAGATATACGGCAGAGTAACCAAAGCCAAATTTTGGGAGAACATCCGGCCGTATGGGGTCCCCCGCGTTTCCAACTCTGTCGTTCGGGGCAATTTTTACATCTTCAAAACTCATCGAGGCGCTCATGGTGCCTCTCATTGAAAACGAATCCCAACCTTTATCGATCTTCATACCAGGTGCGCCAGCGGGAGTGACAAAGAGATACAGGCTCCTTGCTAGTTCCTCATCGCCAAGCTGACACCACAGCACATAGAAATCCGCTTCTCCTGCCATCGAGCAAAAATATTTTTTCCCGTTGATTATATATCCGTCATCGGTGTTTTTGGCGTGGGTGTCCATCACCATTTTCCCGTGAAGGCTTGATGTCGTCTCGCTCGCATAGCTCGCAAAAATTTTTCCGTCGAGCACGGCCCTGGCATAGCGCTCCGACTGTTCTGCTGAGCCAAGAAGGCAGGTGAGGACATGAACTATCGAACTGTGCATATGAAAAAGCATAGCTGTTGTCGTGCATCCTTTACCCAACTCGTAGAGGATCATCGAATAGGCCTCTGGGTCGGCATAAAGATCCCGACCGCCGAGAGGCTCTGGAAGTGTGAGGGACATAAAACCCTCCTGGGCCATGTCATTGAAGTTAGCACGAGGAAATTTGTTTTCCTGGTCAACCACCTCGGCGCGAGGCGCAAGTATGTCTTTTGATATTGTAATGGAGCGTTTTATCAAGTCGCCATATTTGGGATTGGTTGAAAAGTCCATAAAATTGATTCCTGACAGAAAATATCGTTTTTGATTAAGGCGTGCCGACAAATTCAGGGTTAGCCTCGATAATGGACTTGGCGACACTATCAAGACATTTTTCCGAGTTGGGCGGCATTACAAGACCCGAGCGCGCTTCGCGGTGAAGCCGTTCAAGTGGATTTTCTCTGAGAAGTCCGGCGCCGCCCGCCACTTTGATCGCTTTGTCGGTAATCGATGCGGATGCCTCTGAGGCGGTGTATTTCGCCGCGCTTATGTTGGGAAAAGCCTCCTCGGCTCCGAATGTTTTTAGTTTCCATGCGGCGTGCTGAACCATCAGGAGCGCTTTTTCCATCTCGATTTTCATTTCTCCGATGAGTCTTTGGATGGGTTGATAAGATGAAATCGATACGTTGTCGGGTTTTAGTTTTCGCTTTTGGGCATAGTCCAACACCCATTCATATGCTGCTGCGCCGACACCAAGATAAACAGCAGAATAACCAAGAGCGAATTTGGGTGTGATGTCCGCACGTATGGGGTCGCCCCCTTTTCCAAAAAGGCTGTCGGCAGAAACATCGACGTTTTCTATTTTCAGAGAATGGCTGGCAGTTCCGCGCAGGGCGTAGGAATTCCACTGGCTATCGATGGTGAAGCCGGGATGATTCGCGGGACAAAAGAGAAAAGACATGCTCTTGCGGACGTCCCAGTCTTCTCCGATCTGGACCCATAGTGTGTAGTAGTCCGCCTCTCCGGCCATGGAGCAGAAAACTTTTCGGCCGTTAATGACGAATTTTTCGCCAACGAGCTTGGCGTGGGTGTCCAGTTTTCGCTTCCATTGCGTACTGGTTCCAGCTTCACCGCCATGGCTTGCTATGATTTTTCCGTCTCGCACGAGCGTAGAGAGGTTTTTTCTCTGCGCCGGGGTGCCCAGGGTCATGAGGAAGTGGGTAATGGAATTATGCATGTGTAGTAGCAGCGCGGTGTTTGTACATCCCTTTGATAGCTCGAAGAGAATCATCACATATGTGGTGGGGTCCGAATACATATCGAAGCCCCCATCTTCTTCGGGAAGCGTCAGGCAGGTGAATCCCTCTTTTGCCAGGGCATCTAAATTTTCTCTCGGGAATCTGGCTTCATCGTCATATTGACGTGCTCGTGGCGCTAGTAGTTCTTTCGAAAGAACCTTGGCGCGCTCATAGAGTGCCAGGTTTTTTGGTTGGAGAGTTAGATCCATACGTATTTCAATTCCAAGAAATTAAGTGGAAGTTGCTCAGGGATGTACCGGGGAGCCGATTTTTTTATCCCTCAACCTGAACCCAGTCGCGTGCATCGTCTCCGTACGCCTCGAAACCACTTTCAGTAACGACCACGGTATCCTCAAGTTTCACAAAACCAACTTCTTCGTTTTTTAGATCGGTTTCTACGGACAAAACCATGCCAGCTTCAATTGGGCGATTTGCGTGTGAGCCTGGATAAGGGACGCTTCCGTCGCTGGAGAGACGAGGGGCTTCGTGCTGAATCATCCCCATGCCATGGGCCACAAACTTGATTTCATTGTTGTGTGTACATTTGGCTTTTTCTGCAAAGGCTTTTTCGTGAATTTCGTTTCCGGTTATGCCGGGCCGAATGGCAGCTCTGGCCGCGGCCTGAATTGCCTGAACTTCTCCGAGAAGATCTTTCATTAGCGAGGTGGGCTCTCCCATCACCGCCATTCGGCAAAGATCGCCCAGGTAACCATGGAGGTTGCCACCCGAGTCGAGAGAGAGGATGTTCCCTTTTTTCCAGGTCGCGTCCGAGGGGGCGCGGTTGAAACTAGGGCCGGTGCATGTGAGGCAATATTCAAAATCGAGTCCGCGTTGCGTCTCCTCTTTTCTAACTCTTTCGGCAATTTCATATGTGGTGGTGCCCGCTAAAGTAGAATTCATGACGGTGACCATGGAGCCGATAATGTGATTAGATGCTTCCTTGAGAAGAGCAAGTTCGTCCGCGCGTTTCACGGAACGCAGATTTTCTAGGATAAAGAGGGCGTCGGTAAATTTGGCGTCCGGAAGTTCTTCTCTGAGAGCATCATAGGCGTCGGCGGGGAGAAATCCTTTTTCTATGGCGATGGTGCCTTTCTCCAGTCCAAGTTCGCGAATGGCGTTGGCCGCCTCTTTGCCCGTGGTGCCGCTATGCCACTGGTCGTTCCGGACGTTGGGAACCCAAAATGGCTCGACTTCATGTTGCCAGCCCTCCAGTGCGTTTCCGATATAAAACGCTTTGCTCGGGTCGCCTTTAGGATAGCCAAGTATGGGAAGGTAGCGGCTTACGCCTATGGCATCTTTGTGTGCGAAAAAGAAGAAAACAAAACCGCCGGTCAGGTATCTAATATTGTCTTTGGTAGATGCTAATAAAAGGTCAACGCCATCGTTTTCCATGAGTGTGTTTATTTTTTCATGGTCGAATGGGATTCTCATTTTTTTACTTCTCCCTAGCCGATTTGAAGAGCCTTGTAGTAGGGTTTCTGGGGGGAGCTTTTCGATAAAGGTGATAGTGTAAATTATCTGACAAAGTACATCCTTGTCCTTGGAATTCTCACCTGTGCATGAAGAAAAGATGAATTCTAGGTTGTCATGCGTCCCCTCAAAAAGCAAGGGTTGAGCGTGGATGGACCTAATTGTTTATAGCGGGTTCTGCCCGCCTGCTCATATGTGAAATGGGTTAGTTTCACGCAATTTCGATTGCTAGGGGATGTGCCGTGATTGTTATTTATATAAGGAGATGAAGGAGATCGGAAAGGGTGTACTACTCGTTAATGGTCTTCTTTTGGGATTGGAGATGAATGATTTTTTGTTGGGAATGAGGTTTTGTGGGTAACAATTTGAGGTAGGTGTTTTTAGCTAGATGGCGGGGCGTTTGGGTCTGTTGGGAAGAAAAGGCTTTGTTTTCATTTGTGAAAATGGGATACATGTATTTCTTTGCCGCTAATCGAGATGGCTTCGTTGACTGCATAAAGGGATTATCTATATAATTGAAATCGTTGACGGTATGTTATTTTTGGAAATTTGTTCTTTAAGGCTTCTGCCCTTTTTGGAAGAATATTTGTATGCAGCCTCTTTCATCTAATTTTGTCTATATTCTCTATGCTTTTTCAATTTCTTTTGCGCTAGTGCTCGTATTGACGCCGGTTGTGAAACTCTTGGCTAATCGGTTTGGATATGTGGCTCAGCCGGCGGGTTCTCGCTGGCACAAGGAGCCGACTCCCCTGCTGGGTGGGGTAGCCATTTTCTTTGGCGTGATGTTCAGCCTGGCATTTTTCCTGCTTAAACTTTGGGAGCCGCGTCTACTGGGATTTGTCCTGGGCGGGCTCATTGTCTTTGCTGTTGGTTTTTGGGACGATCTTTCGAGCCTAAGGCCAGTTACTAAATTGCTGAGCCAGATTATAGCCGCTTGCCTGGCTGTTTTTACGGGTAATGTTTTTAATTTTGGCGGCCATGAGCTTTTTGCTGTTTTGCTGACGATATTTTGGATCGCATCACTCACCAACGCGTTTAATTTAATCGACAATATGGACGGCTTGTGCGCGGGGACAGCCTGTATTTCAGGTCTCGTTCTTGTGGCGTACGCCTTTGTGAATGGCGATGTGCTTGTCGGGGTGATCTCTGCGGCATTTGTAGGCGCATGTCTGGGTTTTCTGCGCTACAACTTTTCTCCTGCTTCTATTTTTATGGGCGACAGTGGGAGCATGACTATCGGCTACGCATTTGCTGTCGTATCCATCATGGCTACGGGAAAAGATGTGGGAAATATTGTTGCGACGCTGGCGATTCCCGTCCTGGTTCTGGGAGTTCCGATTTTCGATACCGCATTGGTTTCATTCTCTCGAATTCTAAAGGGCAAGAGTATTTCCGAGGGAGGGACGGACCATACCTCTCATCGCCTGGTGATTCTCGGCCTGAGTGAGAAGCGGACGGTTTTGTTGATTTATCTGTTCAGTTTGATTCTCGGTGGGACGGCTTTCCTCTACGCCTACCTGAATTTCTCGATAGTCCTCGTTATGTCGGTCGTCCTGATGTCGGGCGCCGTGGTTTTCGGCCTTTTCTTGGGGGAGGTGAAGGTGGATTCGGTGGAATTGCCTCTTGCCTTGAGCCACCGAAAAGAGGAGTCGCCTGCGGTGCTTGGGACAAATGTTTTTCACAAACGCGCGTTTGTAGAAATGCTGCTCGATATGGTCGCCATTTGTCTGGCGTATTATGCGGCGACTCTGCTGCGCTACGAGGCAGAGCTTACGCCAACGCGGCTTGCGCGGATATGGGTGACGTTGCCGGTCATCATTCCGGTGAAACTGATTGTGTTGTATGCCTTTGGTTTGTACCGAAGCATGTGGCGTTATCTGGGAATCGTCGATTTGATTCATCTTTGTCGAGCAGTGACGACATCCTCGGTGATCACTGTTGTGGCAATATTGATGATTTGGAATTTCGAGGGCTACTCGCGGACGGTTTTTGTCATCGACTGGATGATCATGTTGATGTTGGTGGCCGGTCTACGGCTGCTTTTCCGTGGGCTTCGTGACGCACTGCCGGGTGTTCAGAAAAACTCTGGCAAGCGCGTTTTGATAATCGGCGCCGGCGATGCCGGAGAGATGCTTGTGAGGGAGATGCAAAATAATTCCCGACTGGGTTATCAACCTGTTGGCTTTATTGATGATAATCCAGGGAAAATTGGTCGCCGAATGTTTGGCCTCGATGTCATGGGTGGCCGCTTTTCACTTAGAAGAATTTTGGTGGAGGAGAGAATAGAAGAGGTCGTTGTCGCGATACCTTCCGCTCCCGATGAAGACCTGGCGGATTTCTTTGCTCCATGTGATGAGCTTGGAATAAAATGCCGCAGGATTCATAGTCTCATCTGAATTGATAACCATATTCATGAAAATTTAGGATGACAGCCAATAGACCGTTGCGCATTCTTCGACTTATAGCTCGCCTCAATGTAGGGGGGCCTGCGCGTCATGTAATTCTGCTGACTGAAAAGTTTCGCGAGAAAGGATGGGTGTCCGAGCTTGTCGTTGGAGAAGTGGATGCATCAGAGGGCTCGATGGAGGATTTTGCGGCGGCCAAGGGCATTGTCCCTGTTAAATTTGAAAAGCTCGGCCGAGAAATAAGCTTTCTCCAAGATTTGCCTATGATTTGGAGGCTTTTTCGTTACATGGTTTCATTCGGACCTGATATCGTCCACACACACACGGCGAAAGCGGGTGCTGTTGGTAGGGTTGCCGCATTGCTATACCGCCGTCTTCACTGGAGGGGGCTTTGGGCGCCGAGGAGAGTGCTTGTTTATCACACGTTTCATGGCCATGTTTTGTCGGGATATTTCTCTCCGCTCAAAAGTCGGATTTTTCGTCTACTTGAGCGTGGATTAGCGTATATCTCAACCAACCTGATTACATTGAGCGAGTCCCTTCGAGATGAACTGGTCGGGTTTGGTGTAACCAGAAGTGAGAAAATGGCGGTTGTCTCCTTGGGTATTGAACTCGACGCTTTTTTGAAGACAAATGAATCTGTTCTCGGAGAGCGCGCGATAAAAAAAAATCTTTCCCTCCCTGTCGATGTTCCTCTCGTGGGTATTGTCGGCCGATTGGTGCCTATTAAGGATCACGTTTGTTTTTTTGAATCGGCGGCCCGCGTTTTAAAAGAAGGGGTAGGAAAGAGGTCTGGTCTGGCACATTTTCTCATCGTGGGCGATGGCGAGATGCGTTCCGATCTTGAGGAAAAGGTAAGGAAGTTAGGGATAAACGAGCGGTGCCATTTTCTTGGGTGGCGTTCCGATTTGCCGGCGATTTATGAATGCTTGGATTTGATTGCTTTGACCTCAAAAAATGAAGGAACGCCCCTGTGCATCATAGAGGGAATGGCGGCTGCCCGTGCGATAGTTGCCACCCAGGTTGGCGGCGTGGGAGATTTGACGGGCATACCACAAGACGGGAATTATGATGCTCTGCCTGGAATAGGTGAGTTTCATGTGGGTGCAGTGGGCGCTCTGGTTCAATCGGAAGACAGCAAAGGTTTTGCGTCGGCCATGGGTTTTCTGTTAAACGACCCAAGTAAACTGACAGATATGGGCCGTGTGGGCCGAGAGCGTGCTCGCCAGTATTCAATAGATCATCTTGTGAATAATCTTGAATCGTTATACTTGGGTAATAGCCAATAGGGTTTGTGGAGATCATGCAGGAAATTCAGACAGGTAAAAATTCAATGCCAGAAAATGAATTAGTTAGCCAGGATATTTTAAATCGAACCAGCAAAAGTTTCGGGTATCAGTGGCGGGAGTTCAAAGAAATTTCGCCGGAAGACGAAGAGCATTTCTTGAATTATATCTTTCCTGTTGAAGCATCTTTTTTCGAGGGAAAGGTTGGTCTCGATGCCGCATGTGGGTTCGGTCGGCATTTGTTCTACTCTGCGCGCTACGGGGCGAAGCTTGCCATTGGAATGGATTTTAGCGACGCCGCCATTTCCGCAAAGGAAAATACACGGGAGTTGGGAAATGCTCGAGTCGTGAAAGGATCCGCCTATCAGATTCCGTTTCAGACGGATAGCCTGGATTACGTTTATTGTATTGGGGCATTGCACCATATGCCCGATCCTGAAGGTGCTTTTGTAGAGTTACAGAAATATTTAAAGCCGGGTTCTCCGATTTTTATTTGGGTTTATAGTAAATCAAGAGGGCGTTTAAACGCTTTGCTTGAAGCGGTTCGCAAGAGAACGACCAGAATGCCTTACGGAATCTTAAAAGCGATATGTTTACTTGCGGCTTGTCTTGATTATGGGTTGTTTATATTGCCATATCGTCTTTTGAAGGCGATTCCAGGTGTTGATTCGCTGACACCTCGCAGAATTAAACTCTATGCAAAATTTCCTTTTCATACTTGTTTTGCAGATTGGTTCGATCGTCTGTCTGCCCCTATTCGATTTTATTATAATCGCGAAGACATGGAAGGCTGGGCGGAAAGGTCAGGTCTGAGCAATGTGAAAATTTCGCCCACCGGACTTTATGGTTGGCGCCTATATGGCGAGAAGCCTAACTAAGGGAAGGCACCCCATAGAGTATCGATGCAATATTTGATGGGATATTGGGCTGAAAACCTCATTCTAAGTATTATCCTCTAGTACTCCTCATGAGTCTTTGAATTATCCTAAATTATTGAAAAAAATGTTTTTTTGTTGACATTGGGTGTGTAAATGATTTACGTTCAACCTGTGAACGCAAGGAATGGCGAATAACGAGCGAATTTAAACTGGCCGCCTAATTGTGGAATCGGGCTTTGAGCGCAGAATGGTACGCAGTCCATATTAAGAGTAATCATGAACGAGTTGTCCGCGACATTCTGGAGCGGATGGAACTCACCGTATTTCTCCCTGAAAAATTGACTCTAAGCCGGAGGCGTGATCGACGTAAAACGATTCTCGCCCCATTGTTTCCTGGTTATCTCTTTGTTGAGCCTGGGGCTCGGATTGGATGGGCTAGGGAAGTGGTAACTACACGTTCGGTTGTCAGGATTTTGGGCCAAGGTGGGCATCCGATGCCCATGTTTAAAAACGAAGTAGAATCTCTTCGAATTCTTCTTGAGAGCGGAGAAAATTTTAAGGAAATTTCCTATCTCGGGCCGGGGGATGCTGTTCGTATTGATGATGGGCCCCTTACGGGGGCTGAAGGAAAAGTGATCCGAATTAGCCGGAAGGAACATCTGGTGGTTTCGGTTGCATTGTTGCAGCGCTCCGTTGCTGTCGAACTCTCGGAAAAACAGGTTGTGAAAATATCCTGAATGTTTTGAGTTTTTATAAATTCACGATTCTGAGATTAGAAAATTGTCGGAATGTGAAAAGACTTCAGGTAAGTTGTGTATGTAAGTATTTGAAATAATGATCGTTGCGTTGTTTTGTTAGTGGCCCGAGAGGGCGGAGCTGTATCTTCTCTTTTGTGATGTTTTTTCCCCTCCCCTTTTAAATCCTTCGAAATAAAGAGACGTGGGTCGTGCGTAAATCTGATATTCAAGAGTTGAAGTTGATGGAAGAGATTGACCGGGCGGATGGTGCAACCACCCAAAGGGAACTTGCGAATAAACTAAATATTTCTTTGGGGCTTGTTAACTCTTTCGTAAAACGCATTGTTCGAAAGGGTTATTTCAAAGTAACGACGATTCCTGGGCGCCGGGTACAGTACATATTGACTCCTAAGGGTATTTCTGAGAAATCTCAAAAAACGCTAAGTTACGTTCAGTACTCCCTGACCTACTACAAGGATGTTCGCTCGAAATTACAGGAACTTGCTTTGGACCTGATGACAAAGGGAGTGAGGCGGGTCGCGTTGGTGGGAGTGGGAGAGCTTGCAGAGCTTTTTTATTTGACTATGAAACAAAATGACATTGAAATAGTCTCAGTTTCATCTCTTGCGAGTTCGGGAGAATTCTTCTTGGGATATCAGGTGGGTCCTTTGGATGAGTTATCTGATTTTTCTGAGTATGTATGTGTAATGGAGCTTGAAAAAATAGATGAATGCATTGAGCGCCTAAGGGAGTTAGGGGTGCCAGATGACAGGATTGTTCTCAGTTCCAATTTGTAGGAAACGTGTAGAAGTCATTCGCTTCTTAGGAGGGTTGAAAATAGATGAAGGTTCTAATTTTAGGTGGCGATGGTTTCCTCGGCTGGCCGACGGCCATGCACCTATCTTCATGCGGTCACGAAGTTACTGTAATCGACAATTACTTTAGGCGTACGGCTAGTGCGGAGATCGGTGCACCGCAACTTTACGCTACCCCAAAATTGAATGAGCGCGTGGTCGCATGGGCAGCAAAATCCGGAAAAGACATTAAAGTATTTGAGGGGGATGTAACGGACTGTAAGTTCTTTCTCGATGTATTCAAGAAAGTTGTTCCTGATACAGTCGTTCATTACGCTGAACAACCCTCGGCACCCTATTCTATGGCCAATTATGAGCAGGCTCGTTTCACCTTGAACAACAATCTTACGGGTACGCTAAATCTTGCTTATGCAGTACGGGAAGTGAATCCCGAATGCCATATTGTCAAACTCGGCACCATGGGTGAGTACGGGACTCCGGATATCGATATCGAAGAAGGATTCATCGATATCGAACACAAGGGCAGAAAAGGTAGATTTCTCTTTCCGCGTCAGGCGGGCTCCCTCTACCACACGACTAAAATTCAGGATACGGATCTGCTCTACTTTTACGTGCGGGCGTGGGGGCTTCGCGTAACCGACCTAATGCAAGGGCCGGTTTACGGTCTGTTTACGGATGAGATGGATGACGATGAAAATCTCTTCACGTGTTTTAGCTATGATGAAACGTTTGGAACGGCGTTGAACCGTTTTGTTGTCCAGGCTGTTGCGGGAATACCTCTGACCGTTTATGGGGCCGGTGGGCAGACGCGTGGCTATCTGAATATCAAGGATACGATGCAGTGTATTCGCCTGGCGGTGGATAATCCATTGGATGAGGGTGGGTTGCGGGTGTTTAACCAATTCACTGAAACTTTTTCGGTAAATGATCTTGCGGATCGTGTGGTGAGGGCAGGAAAAATGCTCTCGCTGGATGTGCAAGTCCAGTCAGTCGAAAATCCCCGAGTCGAGGCAGAGGAGCATTATTATAATCCTGCGCTAAGCGCACTGCCCGATCTGGGCCTTGAGCCAAATCTTCTGACCGATGATGTGCTCGCGCGTATTCTCGAAACGGTAATGAAGTACAAGAGTAATATTCATGCAGAATCGATTCTTCCGAAAACGAAATGGAAATGAGTAAACGGTTTAGTTCACGGTTTCAGATAGATGGTGTTGGGGTAGGAGAAGATTGCCCCGCTTATCTGATCGCCGAGGCCGGTGTTGCGCATTTTGGCAGCGTGGAAAAAGCGTTTCGGCTGGTGGACATGGCGGTGGAGGCCGGGGCGGATGCCGTTAAATTTCAGATCTTCGATACGGACGCCCTCATTGGGCGCGAGGCGGCCGCTTGGCGGGAGCGCTTGAGTAGTAGATGCCTTCCCTACGATGATTTTTATCGTGTCCGAGATTACTGTGATGATAAAAACATCACTTTTTTTGCCACCGCACACGATGAGCCGAGTCTGGATTTTCTTGATGAACTCAAGGTACCAGTTCATAAAATTGGCTCGGGCGAGGTGGATAACTGGCCATTCATCTCGAAGGTTGCGGGGCGGGGAAAACCCGTTATTTTATCCACCGGGATGTACACTTTTGAGAAAATCACTAAAGCGCTCGATGTGGTATTCGAGGCCGGAAACCGGGAGGTGGTGGTGCTGCATTGCGTGACAAACTACCCTTCGCCTCCCGATGAAATTAATCTTCGGGTGATGGATGCTATTCGCGAGGCTTTTGATGTAGTGACAGGGTATTCGGATCATACGGCTGGCATTTACATTCCCTTGGCCGCAATTGCGCGGGGCGCACGAGTTCTCGAAAAACATATTTCGTTGGATTTCAACGTTCCTGATGCGCAGGATTGGAAAGTTTCTTGTGGGCCCGAAGATCTTCCTGAGTTGATTCGAGGTGCGCGCGAAATTGAAGCGAGTCTTGGCTCAGGAGAGCGCGTACCCAACTCGGCTGAGCTGGAGAGTATTCTCTGGGCACGAAAGAGCCTGGTAACGAGGAAAGCAATGAAAGCGGGAGATGAATTAACTTTGGATGTGCTCGCCTTTAAGCGACCGGGCACGGGCATTCCTCCCTCGGATGCCGAGAAGGTTGTCCACCGCCGCATCAATATCGATCTTGAGTCTGATACCGTCATACAGTGGGAGCATCTGAATTGAGCCACCGCAAGATTTGCATCATTATCACCACCCGCGGAAATTACGCGAAGATGAAATCGGTCATCGAGAGTATTCAAAAAACCCCGAATCTTGAGCTTCAGCTCATTTTGGGGGGTGGCGTAATTTTGGAAAAATACGGACGTATTCTTCATTCGGACGACAGCATTAATTTGCCCGTGGACAGGATGATCCATTTTCTGCTCGAAGGTGAAAACCCTGTTACAATGGCGAAGTCTGCTGGAATCGCTGTTACCGAGTTCAGTACAGCATTCGAGGATTTGAAGCCCGATGTTGTTTTTGTCATCGCTGATCGCTTCGAATGTCTGCCAATTGCTATGGCAGCCTGCTACATGAATATACCCATTGCCCACATGGAAGGCGGAGAAGTATCCGGCTCGATCGATGAAAGTATTCGCCATTCAATCACCAAGCTGGCACATCTGCATTTCCCAACCTCAGAGAATGCCGCTAAAAGAATAGAGCGCATGGGCGAGGCACCAACGACGATTTTTCCGGTTGGCGCAACTAGTATGGACGTCATCGCCGGACAGGATCTTGATAACCTTGACCCAGTCCGTGCTTATCAGAAAGATTATGGGCTGGGAGAGTTGGTTGATATTGAGCCTGGTAACTATCACATCGTTATCCAGCATCCGGTTACGACCGAGTATGATGATAATTTCAAGAACGTGAATGAGACGATTGCGGCGATTGATGGATCGAAGATGCCGGTAATTTGGATTTGGCCCAACATGGACGCAGGTTCTGACGGTATCAACAAAGGAATTCGTTTCTATCGAGAAAGAAAATCTCCCACCAACGTACATTATTTTAAAAGCTTACCTATCGAATTGTTCGCCCCCTTATTGAAAAACGCAACTTGCATCATTGGTAACTCGTCCAGCGGCATCCGAGAGGCGGCTTTTCTCGGGACGCCCTCGGTGAACATCGGAACACGTCAGGGAGGCCGGGAGCGCGGGCGCAACGTTATCGACGTTGGCTATAGTTGTGATGAAATTGCGGAAGCTATGGAGCGGCAGGCCAACCATGGTAAATACGAGCCTGACTATCTCTATGGCGACGGTAAATCTGGAAAAAGAATTACCGACATTCTCGAAAAATATGAATTTACATTACAGAAACGGATCACGTACTAACAAGCATCCGAGTCGATTTCCCTCTGTATATAATCCTTTTGCATAGATGAGCACCGAATGGCCCAAAAACCAGTAGCGCTTTACTACAGGATGCTTAAATATCAACCAGAGAACTTGAAACGTCTGGACGATCTTTTCAGTGTTATCGAGCTAGATGATCCGTCGGAAGATACCCCTGAAATACTCTCCCGCGTAGAGGTGTTGTTCGCGCCGCTTGGCTATTTCGTGGGGAAAGAAAAGATGGATTTGGCCAAGAGGCTGCGCGTCATAGCCTCCAACACTACGGGACATCCACATATAGATGTTGATTGCGCTGTCTCGAAGGGAATTTTTGTTGCCTGCTTAAAATTCGCTCCAGAGTTTTTAAAAACAATCACCCCGACAGCTGAACTGACCTGGGGGCTAATACTTGCTCTTAGTAGAAAAATTCTAACCGCCCATGAAAGCGTTCTGGCCGGTAATTGGGATAGGCGTCCATTTGGAGCGCCTGGAATGCTTTCGCGAATGAGTCTTGGAGTCGTCGGGCTGGGTCGTCTTGGCTCATTGGTAGCGAATTATGGATTGGCGTTCGGCATGGAAGTTCGGTATTTCGATCACTCGGAAAAGACCATCGATCCCCGCATCAAAAGGGTTGCTACGCTCAAAGAACTAGTTTCTGTGAGTGATGTTATTTCGGTTCATATCCCTCATGAGCCTGAGACAGAAGGCATATTCAACCGGGAAATATTCGATTCATTCAAGCAGGGCTCTTACTTCGTCAACACCGCGCGGGGAGAGTTGATCGACTGGAATGCGCTTTACAGTTCACTTGAAAATGGACATATCGCAGGGGCCGCGCTTGATGTTTTCGAAGGAGAATTTGTCCCTGGCTTTATCGACAATTTTCCCGAACATCCATTTTTGAAGTATGCAAGAGAGCACGACAATGTAATTTTCACTCCCCACATTGGGGGCTCTACGATTGATGCCTGGCTGGAGACCGAGGCGCATACCATCGATATGGTGGTAGATGAACTTTCCCGCCACTAGAAAGAAGGCTGTCTTTTACTCCTAGAATAATCTGAAACTTTGTTTGTCGCGAGGTTGAGTTTGAGTAAGAAATCGGAAAATAAAATTCAAGAAACAAACGAAAAAATCACCGGTTGGCTTTTTCCCGTCTCCGTATTAAGGCAATTTCCATCGCACTCCCTTGTCTTGTTCTTTATTTTGATCGTGAATACGTTCCTTGCGAGTGCGAGCGCGGGTATTTTTCTTCCCACAATCGAAATATTGCTTAGCCCGGAAAATACACAATCTGGTAGCTATGAATTTTTGTCATATTTCTTGGATGATCTAAGCTCTCGGAGCCGTCTGGTTTTTGTTCTGAGCGGGATGTTGGCCGTATTCACGCTTAAATTTTTCGTTCAGATCCTTAGGGTCTATGTATCGAAACTTTATTCCGAAAAATGTCGGCGCAGATGGGTTTCTATAATTTCAGATAAATATTTTCATGCAACATTAACGGAAATCAAACAAAAAAAACCTGGGACGCTTTCGCATAACTTGGTGCAGGAGCCGCTGAGGGCAAGTCGTTTTGTTTTTAATCAATTTGAGTTCGTGGCCGCATTCTTAGCATTTGTCGGATTGTTTCTGATCGCCAGCTTTGTAAATTGGAAGGTTGTTGTCAGTGTTGGTCTGGGGCTTGGAGTGGTGTTTGTTTTGTACCGGAAATACTTTGCAGGGATTGCATACGAACTGGGAAAAGAGCGAGTCGGTCATCATCATGACGCATCGGGCCAGTCCACAGAAACATTGATCAATTTGCGGGACGTAAAAGCATTATCGATAGAAGGTAGGCAGCAGGGAATTTTAATGGACACCATCCGAAGGTTGGGTCATGTGATGGTGAAGATAGCGGTATATCAAGAAATTCCGCGAGCGGCGCCTGAATTGATGGGAGTTGTTTTTTTTGCTTCCTTTATCGCGGTGTCCACACTCATGCTGGGGAATCAGTTTCACGAATTCATTCCCCAACTCGCGTTTTTTGCCGTTGTGTTTATGAAACTCCTTCAGCAGGTTTCCTTGTTGATGGCTTACAGGATGACGATCCTGAACGATCTGTATTCATTTCGATTGATGGAATCGGAAAGTGTAGGAGAGGGAGCCGAAGAGAATAATGATTTAGGCCAATCGTTATCGTCGATAGATACGGATTTAAAGTTTGAGGATGTATCTTTTCGTTATGTCCCTGGGGAACCTGTGATTGACGGGATGGACCTGAATATTCCCTTTGGCAATTTGGTGTTTCTACTCGGGCCGTCGGGATCAGGGAAATCGACTCTGGCCGATATGTTGGTTCGTTTTCTCAGTCCCGATAGCGGAAGGATAGTTGTTAATGATAGTGATATTTCAAAGTTCAAGATAAAGGATTGGCGCCGGGTGATCGGGTATATCGGCCAGGAGGCGAATCTTTTCCACGGCACAATTATGGAAAATGTCCTGTTGGGGGCTCCCGACGTATCACCTGAAGAGGTGGAGAGCGCTTGTCGTGCAGCGGGTGCTTACGATTTTATTTCTCGGTTGACAAAGGGCTTCGATACGGTTGTAGGCGAGCAGGGAGATACTATATCGGGCGGACAACGGAAGCGAATCGCCATCGCGCGGACACTGGTTCGTAAGCCAAGTGCTTTAATATTAGATGAGACAACAAGTTCATTTGAGATAAATCTTGAAACCGAAATTCTGGACTCTCTGATTAAGTATCCGGGATTAAAAACGATCATCGTAATCACACACCGATTAGAGAGTGCCAAAAAAGCGAATATAATCCATGCGATAGAAAAAGGAAAGGTCGTGGCGTCGGGCAGATATGAGCAGGTGCGGCGCGATTATGCGATATTCGGTAATGCTGTCAGAGCACATAATTAATCTTACGCATAAGGTGTTGTTATGGTGACTGTATCGGTTTTGATTAATGCGAGAACGAAGTCTACGAGAGTTCCCCGGAAACTGGTTCGGACTTTCGCAGGAACTACCTTGATCGAGATTGCCCTTGAGAAGATCGACAAGATGGATTTTTTTGCCCATCGCTATTACGGGGTTGCGGAAGAGGAATTGATTGTTAAAAAAGATAAATTTACGAATGTAGAATTACTGAAGAGAAAACCTGAGTCGGTTGAACCTGGTTATAATAAGCATGAGGTAATCTACGAGCATTATCGAAAAATTGAATCGGACTATATCTTCTGGCTGAATCCCTGCCACCCTCTATTGACCATAGATACGGTGAAAAGAGCGGCGGAATATGTGCTTGAAACTGAGCACAATTCCTACACGTCTATGATGGCAACAACGGACTGGATATTCGACGAAGATGGCATTCCACTTACGAATCTGACGCCAAATGTTGTTTCGACTCATCATACGAAAAAATATTATAAGGTTGCGCACAGTTTCCATGTATTTAAGAAGGCCTACTTTTTAAAGACTGATCAGTTTTGGACATTCTCTCAAAATGATCCTTGTCGAATTGAAGTGCCCGAAAATGAGTGTCTCGATGTCGATACGCCTTTCGAATTTGAGACTGCGGAAGCCGTTTATATCCGCAAGCAGGCAGAAGAAAGGTAGTTGTAAAGCAGAATGTTTGGTGGTGCTGTAAATAATATTGGGCCTTGAATTTCTTTTGGGTATATTGATGACGTGTCGTGTGTTCTGTGAGCGGTGAGTTCAAGCAAGAATTCGATCTGGTTCTGGTGTTTCCCGTTTTTCGTACGGCAACGGCATTCCTGTCGATAATAAAATATCTACATACCAGCTACAGTGTTGGAATTCTGTTGTGTCGGCCGGAGGGAAGCGAAAATCAGGAAAAAAAATCGGGGCAAACGGACAATCAGTTTTTAGCGCTTTGCCGTGAATTGGGTGCGGATATCATCGAAGAGGGTCCTGTTAGGTCCCGGTTGGTCATCCTCAGCTATTCAAGTTACTCCCGAGAATATCTCGATGCTCTGAAAAGAAAAGTCATATCGGATAGATACTGGATAATGCATGGTGTGTTGTCCGGAAATTTTGCGATGGAGGGTATTGCGGGATTTGAATTTGAAAAACATTTACTGCCCGATCAGAAATTTTACGAATGGCGTCTTAGCGAAAGCCCGGAAGAGCAAGCCATCAATGTGCCACCAGAAAAACGAATTGAGATTGGTACGCCCTATAAGATATATCCGCTGTTTGATGATCTTGAAGCTGACTATTTGATAGCTGTTCCAACGTTGTTCGGAATGCCTGCCATAGAAGACCGACTTCGATTTGTGAGGACAGTGCGAGATATTTTAAAAAAAATACTGCCGGGCGACAGGGTGATACTCAAACCGCATAATGCCATCGAAGAGGGGGCGGACGCTCCTGGACATGCGAAGTTGTTTCGATTGCTGGAAAAACCATACATTAAAATCTTTCATGGACTGATACTCGGCCTCGCAGGGCTCTTTGCCCCGGAGTCGACACAATCGCCTGATGGCAGCAATTCTCGACTGAGAAGACTTCTTTTGGAAGTGCAGATAGCGATTCATTATCATGTCATCTTAAAGCGGTCGATGTTGATGAAGGATGTCACTCCGTACCACAATTTTGGACTTGAGGTGTTTCTTCCGGGCATCAAGAAAGGTGTGATAACCGGTCGAAGCGCAACGTTGTGGCACGCGCTGCACAATCATTTGCCGGTGTTTAATTGCGTAGACGATGAGAAGGTGAATTTTGACATCGTCCTAAAGGATAGTTTAGCGAACAGAATTCACCCGAAAATAATGGAATATCTCGCTGTGCCCTATTGCGATGGGAAATTGGATTTTGATGAAAAATATTTTTCCGTGATAGCGCCCTCAACGTTTGCAGGGGATTTAATCAAATTAATCAAGGAAGCTTTACCCGCTGTTTCAACGGCCCAGAATGAGTAAGGATTTATTTTGGGAGTTATAAAGGCGGCGGCGCGAAAACTTGTTGGCGAAAAAATTTATCATCATCTGGCCAGTATTAAATCGAAAATCAAAATTCTGTTGGTGCTGGGCAGGAGGAAACTCTGGTCACGTCCTAATTTCATGCTTGACGCTGCTGTTTCCATGGAAATTTTCGATGAGCCTTCAGCGGAGATATTCTTCGGATACTATGATCTTGTGCCTTTTTCGCGTGACGAGCGCCGTATGCTTGCGATGCGAAAGTCACTGGGTACCGCTTCAAGAACGTCGGAAATTGATATTTCTGTTGGTTATTTTAACCTTGGGGAAAGAGAGCCCCGGTTCATCGAGATCGGGAAGACAAAAACATGGTGCTGGCAGCAGGGTTGCCGACTTCAATGGTTCCCCGGCAAATCGGAATCCATGGTTCTTTATAACCGTCAGGTAAACGGTGCTCATGGTGCAGTTTTGCAGAACATCGAAACAATGGATGTTGAGCGGACCTACCCTAGGCCGATTTATTCGTTGAGTGCCGATGGACGGGCGGGGCTCTCGCTCAATTTCGTGAGGCTCCAGCGCTTGCGACCCGGTTATGGCTATGACGATCTGCCGGATGAAACGGATGGGGAGAGCCGACCGGAAAACGACGGCATATGGTCGATTGATATGAAGTCTGGCGAAAGCGCCCTGCTGTTTTCTGTCGCGGAGATCGCTCGGATGGATCCACGGCCAACGATGGACAATGCCGAGCATTATTTTAATCATATCCTTTGGAATCCAGATTCCACACGGTTTATGTTTTTTCACTTATGGATGCGCGAGGGGAAGCGCTATATCCGTTTAATTACGGCCAATCGTGACGGTAGCGATCCTTATGTCCTGTATAATGAAGATCATGTTTCTCATTATTGGTGGTTGAGTCAGGACGAGATCGTCGCCTTTTCAACCCATGCCAAATCGGGAAGTCATTATCATTTATATAAAGACAAGAAAGGTTGTGTCGGTATTGTCGGCGCGTCAGTGCTTGATCGGGACGGGCATCCTAGCTTTCGCCCAGGTTCCCAGGTAATGCTCACCGACAGCTACCCGGACGGGCGCTTTGAGCGAGGCTTGATGCTTTATGATACCGAGACTTTGGAATTGAAAAAGCTGGGAAAATTTTACAGCCCGCCTTTTCTTTCGGGTGAGCATCGGTGCGATTTGCATCCGCGCTGGAGCCCGTCGGGTAAAATGGTTTGTGTCGATTCCGCGCATAGAGGTAACAGAAGTATGTGTGTTTTGAATTTTAATTGAAAATATTTTTGAATTTAACTTAAAGAAAGTTGAGTATGCCTAAAACTGAAGTGTTGGCAATAATTCCTGCGCGTGGTGGCTCGAAAGGTCTTCCAGGTAAAAATTTACGCACCATAGGGGGCGTTTCTCTGGTCGGGCGAGCTGTCCTCGCGGCGCTCGCGGCGCCCAGTGTAACGAGGGTGGTTGTCTCCACGGACAGCGATGAAATATCTAAAGAGGTAATAAAGGTCGGGGCCGAGGTGGTTAGGCGACCCGAGTCAATAAGCGGAGACGAGGCGACCTCTGAGTCTGCTCTAGTTCATTGCCTTGAAGAGCTTAGAGACCAGGAAGGATATCAACCGGAATTAACTGTTTTTCTCCAGTGCACCTCCCCACTTTTGTTGTCCGAGGATATCGAGGGCACTGTGCGGGCGCTAGGGGAGGCGAATGCTGATTGTGCTTTCGCTGTGGCAAAATTCCAGCGGGTCATATGGCGCTTTGATGCCTCGGGCGAAATCAAAGGTGTTAATCACGATGCTCGCTCCAGGCAGCGGAGGCAAGAGAGAAAACCTGAATACGTGGAGACGGGTTCCGTCTATGTGATGAAGACGGCGTCCTTTCTTTCTGCTGGCTACCGTTTTTGCGGGAAGTTGGTGACTTACGAGATTCCCCATAATCGCTCTCTTGAGATTGAAGACGAAACTGATCTTGAAATTGCCGAAGGTTTCGCCTCTGTGCTGGGGCAGTTCGACAAATTTGAGCAAAATCCAAAGGCACTGATTATGGATTTCGACGGTGTGTTTACGGATAACCGTGTTTTGGTTCTCGAAGACGGTCGCGAGGCGGTTTGGTGTAGTCGGGGAGACGGGCTGGGCCTGGAGCGGTTACGGAAAATGGGTGTGGAACTTCTTATCCTGTCCAAGGAGCCGAACAAGGTAGTGATGGCGCGCGCTAATAAGCTTAAAATTGAGTGCCTGCACGGAATCGACGACAAGTTGCCAGCCATGAAAGAATGGCTTTCGAGTCACAGTCTCCGGGCTGATGAAGTGATATATGTTGGGAACGATCTGAATGATAAAGAGTGTATGGAGGCGGCAGGGATTGGAATCGCGCCGTCAGATTCAGTGCCTGAGATAATTGCTATTGCAGATATGGTGCTGAAATTTCCCGGAGGCGGGGGGGCGCTTCGTGAAATATGCGATATGTTTCAAGACCAATAAATTAGCGGCGGATAAAAGTAAATGAAAAACAGGGTAGGGATCATGCAAGGGCGAATGGTGCCTCCTATCGATGGAAATATTCAGATGTTTCCCGTTGGTGTGTGGTCGGATGAATTCGCTTTAGCCAAAGAGGCCGGGATTGAATTCATTGAGTGGATTTATGAGTGGAAAACTGAGTCAGATAATCCGATGTCGACTGATGAGGGCGTAAGCCGGATGCGTTCCCTGTCGGAGTCGTCTGGTGTCGAGGTAGCTTCGGTGTGTGCAGATTATTTCATGGAAAAACCACTACTCGGGGTCTCGTCTGATGAACTCCAATCCCGAATCGGTAAATTATCGTGGCTGATTAAATCTTGCTCGGCTCTTGGTGTGGGTAGAATCGTAATACCATTCGTGGACAATTCGTCAATAAAATCGGAGAAGGATGAAGAAATGGCCCTCGATGCGCTTGGGGCTGTATTGCCTGAAGCCGAAGCGCTAAATATTGAACTTCATTTAGAAACTGATTTTGGGCCGGAGGCATTTCGAAAGTTTCTCGACCGCCTCCCGCATCCGATGCTGAAGGTTAACTACGATAGTGGCAATAGTGCTTCCCTTGGGTATCCGCATGATGAGGAACTTGATGCATATGGCGCTCGACTCGGTAGTGTTCATATTAAAGATAGGGTGCGGGGAGAAGGGAGTGTTCCCCTTGGAGAGGGCGACGCGAACTTTGAGGTTTTGTTTGAATTCCTAAAACGCTTGGACTACCAAGGTGATTTTGTTCTTCAGGTTGCACGTGGCGAAGATGGTGAAGAGGTTGCGTTGGCACGATCTAACAAAGCATTCATGAAAAAATACTGGGATAGCTTATGAAGCTTGGTCTTGATGGCGCCTCGGTTTTTGTGTCGGGTTCCTCGCGTGGCATTGGCTTGGCTGCTGTCAGGGCATTTCTCGGCGAAGGGGCGAATGTCACTCTCACCGGGAGAGATGAAGCTTCTTTAAAAAGTGCACAAGCTGAATTGTCAGCCGATTATGACCCCGAAAAAATTATTCTTCATCAAGGCGATTTGTGCGAGATATCTGTAATTCGCGATGCTGTGGATGCTGCGCTAGAGCGTTGGGGGAAAATAGATTGCCTTGTCGCCTCCGTGGGTACAGGTGTTATCAAGGCGGGTTGGAATCTCGGGGATGAAGAGTGGCAGCGAGCGTTGACGACAAATTTTCACGCGTCTGTACGCCTTATTGAGGCGGTAGCGCCTCATATGGTGGAGCGAAATGCAGGTGCCATCGTCGCCATCGGCTCCATTGCGGGGGTGGAAAGTCTTGGGGCGCCGCTTCCCTATGGAAGTGCAAAGGCCGCGCTGAGTCATTATGTCGGGGGGCTGGCTCGTGAGGTAGGTCCGAGCAAGATTCGAGTGAATTGCATTGCCCCTGGGAATATTATGTTTCCAGGTGGTAGGTGGGAGGAGAAAGTGAATGAAAGGCCCGATTTTTTTCGGGAATATATTGAGCGGGAAGTGCCTCTGCAGCGCTTTGGCACGCCCGAGGAAATTGCCAATCTGGCGGTGTTCCTGTGCTCAAACATCTCTTCGTTCATCACCGGGACCACGATTATTTCGGATGGCGGCCAGACTCGGAGTGTCCTTTGAGCGGAGATGAAAGCAGGATGAAAGAATTGTTCGGGCTCAATGGTCAGGTTGCCGTTATTACCGGCGGCGCCGGATTGTTGGGCGTGAAGCATAGCGAGGCCATTGCCATGGCCGGGGGAATTCCGGTTTTGCTGGATATTGATGCCGGACGAGCGGTGGCGGCGGCGAAAAAGATTTCCGATCAATACCGAAGTGACGCTGTAGGGTTAGGTTGTGACATCACCCGGGCGAATATGGTGGAAGAGGTACGAGATAAGATTCTTGAGCGATTTGGACGCATAGATATCCTCATAAACAATGCGGCGAATAATCCAAAAGTGGAAGATGGTCCCGAGGGGGAGAACTGGTCGCGTCTAGAAAACTTTCCGCTAGCGCAATGGAACGAGGATGTCGCGGTGGGGCTCACCGGGGCTTTTTTGTGTAGCCGGACTTTCGGTGCGGAAATGGCTCGGCGAGGAAGTGGCGTTATCATCAATATTGCCTCAGATCTCGCCATTATTAGCCCCGACCAGCGACTATACCGAAAAGAAGGGGTGGCAGAGGAGCGGCAGCCGGTTAAACCCGTTACATACTCTGTTGTAAAGACGGGGCTTCTCGGTCTTACTCGCTATCTTGCGACCTATTGGGTAGAAAAAGGTGTGCGTGTTAATTCGATTTCTCCTGGCGGCATTTACACCAATCAGCCGGAGGACTTTGTTGAAAAGCTGAGTGCGTTAATCCCGATGGGCAGGATGGCGGACGTTGACGAGTATCAAGGTGCTATTCTCTTCCTCTGCTCCAAGGCATCTTCGTACATGACTGGACACAATTTGATAATGGATGGTGGAAGGACTACCTGGTGAGCCTGAAATCCTCTGAACTATTTTCAATCGAAGGGAAAACGGCGCTTCTTACGGGAGCGGGTGGTTTTCTCGGAAGAACGATGGCGCGGGCGCTGCTTGAAAATGGAGCGCGACTGATAGCCCTCGGAAGGTCCGAGCGTTTCATGGATGAAACGGCGAAGTGGACAGATGAATTTGGCGCAGAATGGGTGCATGTTGTCCGGGTGGATATGTATGAAAATGAGCAACTCGAAAATGCGTTGAGAGGCGTGGTTAAGAGTGAGAGGGTTGATATTCTCGTTAATAATGCGCATGAATTGAACGAGAACACCGGATTTAATGTATCTGAAGGAAGTTTGGAAAAGGGTAGTTTTGATGTATGGATGCGAAATCTTACGGGTTCGGTATGCTGGCCCGCGATAACGACAAAAATTATTGGCACAGATATGAAGAGCAGGGGGAAAGGGAGCATCATCAATATTTCTTCGATGTATGCGCTGGTGGCGCCAAGCCCATTGCTTTACGAGGAAACTGAATTTATCAATCCTCCCGCCTATTCGGCGGCAAAGGCCGGTATGCTGGCGCTAACGCGCTACACGGCTTCTTTTTGGGGGCGATATGGCGTGCGGGCAAATGCCATGTTGCCGGGGCCGTTTTCAAATACCGAGGATAATGGCCCCAATAGTGTAGGCGATGACGATCCTTTTCTGCGCCGCCTACATGATCGCACTTGTCTTGGTCGGACGGGTGGGGCAAAAGAATTGGCGGGGCCTCTCATTTTTCTCTCTTCTGATGCTTCGAGTTATATGACTGGCCATGCTCTCACCGTGGACGGGGGCTGGACGATTATTTGATAGTTGGGGTGGGAAATCGATTTGTTTCCCGGAATGTTTTTTTAAAGAGGAAGAATAAATGACGATTGAAGCTGTAAAGATCGATGGCACGCTTGTCGGGCCAGGGGAGCCTTGTTATGTAATTGCGGAAATCGGTATTAATCATAATGGCGATATCGAAACCGCGAAAAAACTAATTTCGGCGGCGGTGTTTTCCGAGTGCAACGCCGTTAAATTTCAAAAACGCACGGTGGATGTTGTTTATGGAGAGGAGGAGTTGGCGCGTCCTCGCGAAAATCCATTCGGGCCAACGAACGGAGATTTGAAGCGAGGTCTCGAGTTTGGTCATGATGCCTATAAAGAGTTAGCGGAATTCTCGGTAGCAAACGCAATTCACTGGTTCGCGTCATGCTGGGATGAGGCGGCGGTTGATTTTATCGAACAGTTTGCGCCGCCCTGTTATAAAATTGCTTCGGCTTCTCTGACGGACGATAATTTGCTGAAGCATCACCGTAGCTTCGGTCGCCCGATTATCATCTCCACGGGGATGAGTACCATTGAGCAGATTGACCATGCCGTTGAGGTTCTTGGAACAGATGATTTGCTCTTGATGCATACGACGAGCACATATCCCTCCAAATCCGAAGAACTCAACTTGCGTGTTATTAATACGTTAATCGAGAGATACCAAATTCCAATTGGCTATTCGGGTCACGAGGTCGGCTTGGCGACCACCTTAGGAGCTGTGGCGCTAGGTGCCTCGATGGTGGAGCGCCATATCACGCTAGATCGCGCCATGTGGGGTTCCGATCAGGCAGCTTCGGTTGAGCCCTATGGTTTCTGGCGGCTCATCCGGGACATAAAATCCCTGGAGTCGGCGATGGGCGACGGCCAGAAAAAAGTGTTTGAGAGTGAAGTCCCGATTATGGAAAAACTTCGCCGGGTTGGATAGTAGTTGTTTTGAAAATTCAGTTGTTAATTTCTGATATTGGTGATGACGAAAAGTATCTATTCGGAAAGTGGGTGCATCGTCAGGCGATACTGAGTTCTTTGAGCGCACGCAAGGTTAATTCTCCAAGCGTGGCAACGTCTTTTTCGAAGGGGATTTCCTCTTCGGTATAGCCCTTTCTTTCCAGTAATCCGGTATATAGATTCATTGTGTCTGATCTTTCTAGAATGGTGGCAATGTAGGCTTCAAGTGCTCTTTCGTTGTGCTCATGTGTATCGAGCAGTTCCCTGATGATTTCCGGCATCCGTGTCAGGTCCTCACATCGGCGAACCATCGTATCTGGCAATAAATTGGTGGAAGTGTGCCCCAAGGTGAGAACCGGTTTTTTGTGGAACATACTATCTAAGGCTACTGTGCCCGCGGGAAGTGTAATGAGGTCAGCCTGTGCGACGAGCGCGGGTACTTCCATCTCGGGTGGAACTATTTTGACGCGGGGAATGTTCAGCAATTTCCGATAGGCCGATATAGAGCGTTTGCCGACCATCCAGGGATGTTCTTTCACCGCCAAATTCATATCGACGGGAAGACTGGTCGCAATCATCCGAATAATCTCAATCTGATTCATTAGGGGGCGACAGTTAATTAAAAGCGATACTTCCGGCTCTGTATGGAGCGGAAAAAACGCGTAACGAATTTTTTGAAGTTGCTCAGATGTGGTGTAGAGGGGCCTCAATATTCTGTCCTGATAGCGAGCCCGTATAGGGTTTAAAATTCCATTGAAGAGAGTCGGGGTCAGAATTCCAGGCACATGGTTGTCGCTTGCGGCGACACTGTTTTTGTATTTCAGGTGGGCTTTCCATAGCCTGAAAGTGGGCCCCAGAATGTTTCTCTTAAAGTTTAGGCGCTGCGCGGTTTTCGCCGAGGGCACGGGTTGTCCTTCATAGCGGCTGAAAGAGCGTTGACGTGCACTCTCTATCACTTCTTTGGCTTGTGTGATTTTGCTGGGGAGAGAAGACATATTCTTGTTGAATGCTACTACCAACTCCGGGCCCGGCTCTTTGATTGTCGAACTATAGTAAGCGTAGTTTCCGCCGATTCTCGATGGTCTCAGATTTAGGTACGGAATATTCCGGGCTTTTGCAAAAAGGGAAGCCAAATATTCGAGTGCCGTCGTGCAAACATAACCGATAACGTAGTCGGGTTGTAGCTCATCGAAAAGTTTTTCCATGGCGAGAACGGATTCTTCAAGAATCCGATAAAGTTCTCTGTCGTCGAATCGTCGCCGGTAGTCCTGTCGGTAGGTGCAATGGGGACCTAGGAGTAGCCTGCGATCAGCCACGATGGCGCCAAATAAATCTTCGAGCCCCAATTCTTTTTCGTAGCGGGCGAGAAGGGCAGGGTTGGCCATGCCGCTCCGTTTGTTGGTTATCTCCCATTCTTTTAAAAGGAGGTGTCCGGCACCCTCGAAGGCTGGATGATTTTTAATCCATTCTGTGTAGTACCAGCTGTTCGAGATGGTGTAGCCGGTTCGACCGAGTTCGATTTTATCCGACAGGTGGTTTCCTAAAGCCTCGAACATGTTGAGGCTGGCACCCTGTGTCGTGAAAAGTAAATTCACCTTAGATCGCCCATGATGTGTGAGTAGAAAAATCTACGAGCCACTTTGAGAATCAAATTCCTTGTGAATATAGCATGCGAACGTTAGTAATCAACAGTTTTGCAGTGGAATACATCTTCTAAACAGGAGAAGTTGTCAAATGTTTTTTGAGCGAATTCTTTTACAAAGGGTGAGCCTGAGGAAGCGCCGCTCAAGGGTGAAGTAGTTGCGGATAGCTTATCTTTCTGAGTCAATAATCCCCTCCAGATTCGCGAATAGCGTTCACGTGATGAAAATGTGTAATGCCCTGGCGGGACTGGGCGCGGAGGTTTCGCTTTACGCTTTACGTGGCAATGAGAGTGCCCCCGATCTGTATAAACACTACGGTGTTCCGGACAGTTTTCAGATTAAGCTTGTTTCAAGTCGATTGTTGTTGGGCCGACCGACGCCTATAGCCCTCCTGATGGCGCTCAGGGCGAAATTTGACGGAGCGGCGTTGGTGTATGGAAGAAATCTGACGGCCTGTTTTTTCGCCTCTTTGCTTGGCCTCCCAGTAATATACGAAAGTCACACTCCGGCCAGTGGTCTCCGGAAAAGCAAAAAGATGTTGCTTAATAAACTTGTACGCTCCAGGCAGATTAAGGGATTTGTAGTTATCTCGAAGCCTTTGTTTCAAGATTTCAAGGAAATATACAATTTGCCGGATGAGAAATTATTAGTGGCACACGATGGGGCTGACGAGCCGGATAATACGCCTGTTAAGTCTTTTTCGAACGATGATTTTTTTCATATCGGCTACGTCGGCCAGCTTTATCCAGGGCGGGGCATGGAAATTATCGAGGGCCTGGCCCGCCAGTGCCCGTATGCATGTATTCATGTGGTCGGCGGAAACAATGAGGACATAGAGCGCTGGAGGAACAGGTATCGAGACGTTGGCAATCTAATTTTTCATGGTTTCGTTCCGCCCGCAGAAACTGCGGGATTCAGGGCGGCATGTCAGGTGCTTCTGGCCCCGTATCAGCGCAAAGTAACAATAGCCGGTGGTAACAATACCGTTGCTTGGATGTCTCCACTAAAAATATTCGAGTACATGTCGGCAGGCAGGCCGATTGTATGCTCAGATTTGCCCGTTTTGCATGAAGTCATGGAGGATGGGCGCAATTGCGTTATGTGTCCGCCCGAGGAAGTCGAGTCGTGGCGCAGAGCGATCGATACGCTCTGGCGGGATCTTGGAATGCGCGAAAAGCTGGGGCAGGAGGCGTACCGAGATTTTCAAAAAGAATATTCATGGAAGATTCGGGCTAAAAAAATTCTGAATTATTTTGTGTGAATGCTCTTCCTCTAAAATACATCCAATTTACGGTTTATTTGTTTGAAATAATTTCAATAAGGAAATTTGAAAATCATGTGCGGTTTCGTAGGCTTTGTGGACCTTGAAGGCTCGTCTCCTCCTGGCGAATTTGGTGCGATTGTCGATCGGTGTGCCGAAACAATTCGCCACCGGGGCCCGAATGATGACGGAACTTGGGTTGATGTAGAGGCTGGTGTTGCTTTGGGATTTCGCCGCTTGTCGATTATCGATTTGAGCGAAAGTGGACATCAGCCGATGCGCTCGGCCTGTGGCCGTTATGTGATTGTCTATAATGGCGAGATTTATAATTTCAGGCATCTTCGCGAAGAGTTGAAGACGCATGGTTTTACCTTCCATGGCACTTCGGACACAGAAGTGTTGCTGGCAGGTATTGCCCACTGGGGGATCGATGGAGCTCTTAAGCATGCGAACGGTATGTTCGCCCTTGCACTTTGGGATCGTGAGAATCGTTCCCTGACTCTCGCTCGGGATAGGATTGGGCAAAAGCCCCTCTATTATGGCTGGTCGAGCGGCGTGTTCTTTTTTGGTTCCGAAATCAAGGCAATAGAAAGACATCCTGCCTTCACGTCGAATATCGATAGAAATGCCTTGGCCCTGATGCTTCGCCATGGCTATATTCCAGCGCCATCGTCCATTTATTCGGGTCTCAAAAAACTACTCCCTGGTACATCTCTCACTATGAGCAGTGGTAATTTGGGACGTGGTGAGAGCGTAACTCCTTCTCCTTATTGGTCGGCTGTTGAACAAGCCGAAACTGCGTGTGTGGGCGAATTTAAGGGGAGTATGGAAGATGCGGTGGATGAACTTGAGAAACTTTTAAAAGATGCGGTCGATCTATGTATGGTCGCCGATGTGCCGGTTGGGGCATTTTTGTCAGGAGGGGTCGATTCGTCGGTCGTGGTGGCTTTGATGCAAGAGTTAAGTCCAAAGCCGGTGAAGACATTTTCAATAGGATTTCATGAAAGTATTTTCAATGAAGCTGAACACGCGAAAGCGGTAGCGGCGCATCTTGGAACAGATCACACGGAACTCTATATAACCGAGGCCGATGCGCTTGCAGTCGTACCTGAGCTACCCACTCTCTATGACGAACCATTCGCAGACTCTTCTCAAATCCCAACCCATATAGTTTCTCGGCTTGCGCGTGAGAAGGTTACGGTGAGTCTTTCGGGAGACGGGGGCGATGAATTGTTTTGTGGATATAACCGCTATATCTGGGCAGATTCGATGCGACGTGTTTTCAAGGTAAGCCCCCATCTTCTGCGGTTGGCTGCGAGTGCGGGCATAAAAAGCGTGCCCGTATCGGCCTGGAATGCCCTGGCGGGCTCGGCGGGTAAATTCCTTCCGCAGCGATACCGGCATATGCAGGTCGGGGACAAGCTTCATAAATTGGCCAGATTATTTGAGTCCCCGAGTATTGAGGAGATGTATCTTCGTCTAATTTCTCTTTGGCAGCATCCTGAAGAAATCGTGCTGGATAGCGCAGAAGCTCCAACCTCGCTTGATGGAATGAAGGGACATCTGAAGGGAAATGATTTCCGGCATCGGATGATGTTAATGGATACGCTAGGGTATTTGCCGGATGACATCCTTGTGAAGGTGGACAGGGCCGCCATGGGGGTTAGTCTTGAGTCTAGAATCCCCTTGCTGGATCACCGAATTTTCGAGTTCGCCTGGAGCCTCCCTCTTTCATATAAGTTGCATGATGGAGCCAGTAAAAGGGTTTTGCGCCAGGTTCTATACCGCCACGTACCACCAGCGTTGATCGAGAGACCTAAAATGGGATT
>JABJAL010000069.1 GCA_018669005.1 Nitrospinaceae bacterium | reverse complement strand
ATCCTTACTTGCATCGCTCGCAAAGCGGTGCGCCCGATTTATTCTCCGCCCATCAGGTATGCCGTGTACACACTTGAGCGCCGTCTACAGGGCGAGGGATGCAAGCGCATCGCGGGGGTGGATGAGGTGGGACGTGGGCCGCTAGCCGGCCCCGTGGTCGCTGCGGCAGTGGTTCTTGATCCCGACGATCCAATAGAGGGGCTAGCCGACAGTAAAAAATTGTCTCCCAAAAAACGTGAATTGCTTTTTTCACAGATTGGCAAACGCGCCCTCTTTGTTGCCGTTGCGGGCATCGGCGCGCGCGAGATAGAGCGCCATAATATCCTTCAGGCCTCCCTCCAAGCCATGGCCCGGGCGGTTGGTCGTCTAGGCAGCCCGATGGACTATCTTCTTATCGACGGCAACAAGAAAATCCCCGTTGGCGTGCCGCAGTCGGCAGTTGTTTCGGGTGATGCGACTTGTGCATCTATTGCGGCGGCGAGCATTATCGCCAAAGTCATCAGGGATCGTCTTATGGAGCGGCTCGATGCGCGTTTTCCTCTTTACGGATTTGCCCGTCACAAGGGCTACCCGACACGGGATCATCTTGCGGCAATCAGGGAGCATGGGCCCTGTTTTCTCCATCGACGCACTTTTAGAGGCGTGGCCGGATGAATCTTGAGCGCGGCCTCAGGGGAGAGGAGGCTGCCTGCAAGCTATTGCGCCGCAGCGGCTTCAAGATTATCGAGCGTAATTACAGGGGACCCCGCTACGAGGTGGACATCATCGCGCGCGAGGGTGATGTCATTGCGTTTGTCGAGGTGAAAACGCGCCCGCCGGGCGGCGCCTCAGATGGCGCCGAGGCTATCGGTGCTCAAAAGCAACATCGAATCGCCCGCGCAGCCGAGCATTATTTGATGACGCACCCCGATGCGCAGCAGGCTTTTTGCCGGTTCGACGTGGTTTTGATTGAAGCTGAATCTGGAAAAGAGGCGGGCGGGGGGCAGTTGATACGGGACGCCTACCGCTAGCGAGTGGTTGCTGTTTTGGCGAGAACGCCGTGAACATCACCGAAGAGAATGGCGTCCTCAACCGTCGCGGCAAGCGGCACCATATTCGTGTCGAGCCAGACGCGCACTTCGCCCGTTTCCTGGCCAAAGATGTTTTTAGGAAGCTTCACCAGGGCGAGAACGCCCTTTTTTTCTTTCCGCTCATACTTTATCCGGTATTCGCGCTCGGCCTTGGCGGTGGGTATCCGGATCTCAATTCTTTGAAACTTTTTTTCCTCCCCTTCGGGATTCTTGTCAGTCGCCTTGGCCTTGTAGTCCGGGAGGGTGAAAAGTGTCACTTTTTTCCCCGGCGTAAGCGCACCAAGCCTGCCGTTGCGGAAGTTGAAGAAGGCCGAAAGGAGTTCCTCGACACGCGCTCCCGGCGGCATCGGGTCGACTCCGCTTCCCTCAAGCTTATCTTTCCAGAAATATTTCCAGCTCACAGTGCGGCTTTTATGGTCGATGGCCGCCGTTGTGCGCTCCGTGCCGTCTGGTTTGTGTATCAACTTGGTATAGAGGCGGCTTATGAAGCGCCGCTTTACCGGGTCATACACCATTTCCGAGATATAGTGATTTTTCCTGCCGTACATGAGAACGCCGACCAGGCCCTTGGTTTCGGCGATAAGCTCGGCTTTGTAGCGGTTGCCCTCTATGTGCCTGAATTTTAACTCGCCTTGCGCCGCCTTGGTGAAAAATAGAAATTCAATGTTGTAGGTGAAAGTTTCATCGGGCGCAGGCGAGGCGCCTGCGGCGTGCAAGACATCGGCGGGAGCAAGAATGGCGCAAAGGCATAGCGCAATGGTTGTATTAATAAGGAGCCGTTTCATCATCAAGAGGGATTTTCTCACTGGTTCGAGGGCAGTTCGGACTCTTCTACCTCGTCAATAATATAGAGGAGAGGAAATTCCTTCAGGGATATAAAGCGCTCCTCGGAGATTTCGTTGCCGTCGGCATCAAAAATGAGCTGGACGATCGGGCGCAGGGGCTGGCCTGGTGTCGTTTCGGCTACACGACCGATGGCGTTCGAGTTCAGGCGCACGAAGCTGTTGAGCGAGAACACGGAAAGCTCCTCGATCATGACCTTGAGCAGACGTTGGTGGAACTGCACCTTTTGGGTCTGAACGATCTCTTGCACCGCCTTGTGGGGAAGCATGCGCTTCCTCTGGGGGCGGTGGTGGGTGAGCGCTTCCTAGACATCTGCCAGGCCGATAATCTTGGCGTACTCGGAAATCTCCCCGCCAGAGAGACCTTGGGGGTATCCACGGCCGTTCTCGCGCTCATGTTCGTGGTAGATCGCCTCGGCGAGCCACTGAAATTGGTCGCCGAACATGTGGAGGATAATCTCCATCCCGTATTGGGGGTGGACCCTGATTTCGGCTATCTCCTCGGAGGTCAGCTTTCCCTCTTTGTGGCGGATGTGCTGGGAGATGCCGCACATACCCACGTCATGAATCAGCGAGGCGACACCGAGGCGGATGAGGCGATCCTCAGGCCATTTGAGCCCCTGGCCAAGTTTGAGCGAATAAACCATGTGGTTGAACAGGTGTATCGCCATCGAGTTCGAGGTGTCGATAACGCTGACGGCCAGGGTGTAGAGATGCTCCATGGCTTCGGGCTCTTCAATGCAGTCATAGACGATGTCTTCGGCCTCATCGAGCGAAATTACCTCATCGTTGGCGATAGCCTGAAGGAATTTGAAAACGAATTCTATTGAGCGATCTCGCAGAGAGCTGTAGGGGTTGTTTGCAATTGGATCGAGAAGGTTCGAATCACTTTCGCTCCCATCGTTGAGGGCGGAGTACTCGGGACCTGCCAGAACAGAGCGCCGCCGCTTTTTGGGCTCCTCGCCAGGAGTACCCGCAGGCGCCTCGTTGGTTCGTCTTTCGGCGGGTGGGGCGGGCGGCTCAGGGGCAAAAGGAGAGGGCGCTGCCAGCTCTTCTTCGGGAGGCGGTGCCGGGGCAGCCGGTGATATAGATTGAGT
>JABJAL010000068.1 GCA_018669005.1 Nitrospinaceae bacterium | reverse complement strand
TAACGTAGGGCCTGACAGCTTTGGCTTTGACCCCGCGCTTAAACCTTATCCCTATGATCCGGTAAAGGCCAAAAAGCTGCTCGCAGAAGCGGGATACCCGAACGGCTTCAGTTCTGAAATTTTGACGCCGCTGGGCCGCTACTTGAAGGGCAAAGAGGTTTCCGAAGCATTGGTCCAGATGCTGGGGAAAGTAGGGATCAAGACAAAGCTGACGGTCGCCGAATACGGCGTGGTCGTCACCAAGATGCGGGCCCGCTGGAAGCCCAAGGTGAAATCTTTCCTTCGGATGGCCTGCCGGATGGATTCGAATCTTCACTCCGAGCACATGTATTCGGGAACGATTCATAGCCGTTCCACCTGGGGTGGTTACCGCGAAAAGTGGATGGATAAGCTCATCGACGCCGCTCGCTCGGAGCCCGATGACGCCAAGCGGCTCAAAATGTATCAGGATGTAAATGGTGTTATTCGAGAGGAAGCGGTACTCGGTTTCCTTTACCAACAGTATCAAATTGTCGCTAAAAACAAGAAGGTGGATTTCAAGCCTCGCGTCAACGGATTTGTGTTGGCATTTGAAATGGGCCTGAAATAGCACGGAAATTTGGAATATAGCGGTCCATTTATGTCCGGGTGGCCATCGTGCCACCCGGACATGATGGGTTGAAAAGAGAGTGATAAACTTGAACCGGCAAAAAATTTAGGAGCGGGAATGACAGGTTTTATTCTTCGGCGGTTTTTTCAGGCTCTTGTGCTGATTAAGTGCGTCCTCGTTTTTGTGTTCCTTATGCTTCATCTCACTGGAGATCCTCTCTCGGTGATGCTTCCAGAGGATGCTTCCCAAGAAGACGAAGCACTTTTGCGCAAGCAAATGGGTTTCGACAAACCTTTGGTGACCCAGTATGGAATTTTTTTCGGAAAAGTTTTACAGGGAAGTTTTGGTAATTCTTTTGAAACGGAAGAACCGGCTTTGGAATTGGTTCTTAGTCATATGCCCGCTACATTCGAACTTGCCGCCACGGCGTTTATCATATCGATTATTGTTGGCCTGCCTCTTGGGTGTTTTGCGGCTTTGAAGGAAAACTCTTTACTAGATCGATTCTGTATGATTGGCGCTGTATTGGGGCAGGCCTTGCCGGGCTTTTGGCTGGGGTTGATGTTGATATTGCTGTTTGCGGTCAATCTCCGCCTTTTGCCCTCCTTTGGCCACGGCACCTGGATCCATTTGATTCTGCCTGGAATTGCGGCCTCGGTTTTTCATACGGCGAGGCTGGCTCGTTTGATGCGCTCCGAGATGCTCGAAGTGCTTAGGGCTGATTATATAATGACCGCCCGCTCGAAGGGATTGATCGAAAGAGTTGTTTTGTTCCGTCACGCTATGAAGAATTCTGCAATTCCCATCGTGACTGTTCTGGGGCTGGATTTGGCTTTGACACTTGGCGGCACTGTCATCATTGAGACGGTGTTTGCTTGGCCGGGAGTAGGGAGGCTCACCGTCGAGGCTATACATACTCGTGATTTTCCCATTGTCCAGGCGGCGGTGTTCGTGCTGGCCTCTATTTTCGTTCTGATTAATTTGTTGGTGGACATTCTCTACACTTACCTCGATCCGCGGATTAAATACTCATGATTAAAGACCTAACAGAACCAGAAGATTTGATCCTCTCTACGGAGAGATGGGAAGAAGATCTGCCACCGGAAAGACATTGGCTGGTAAAGCTCAGAAGTTCTCTTTGGCAGCAGAAACCCGCTCTGGTGGGAGTTTTGATACTGCTCTTCGTGGCGCTACTTGCCCTACTAGCCCCTTTAGTTGCGCCGTTTGACCCTGATGAGCAATCGTTTGCAAGGGCTTTAAAGCCACCTCTTACGGTGATTGATGGAAATCTTTTATTAATGGGCACCGATCATCTGGGGCGAGATCTATTTAGCCGGGTTGTCTATGGCTCTCGTATATCTATCGTCGTTGGTGTTTTTGCAGTTTTATTTTCGGGAGGTATCGGCCTTACGGTTGGGCTTATCTCGGGTTATTTCGGGGGCAAGGTGGATTATTTTTTGATGAGGGTGGCGGATTTCGTTATCTCGTTTCCCTTTATATTGTTGGCCCTGGCGATGATTTCTATTCTCGGCTCCAGCCTGTGGCTGATCATTCTGGTTATGTCCATACGTCTATGGGTTATTTACGCACGTGTGGTTCGCGGAAATGTACTTTCATTAAAAGAGACGGAATTTGTTATTGCGGCTAGAGCCGTAGGTGGAAGTCAGTTCCGGATTATTTTTAGGCACTTAATGCCCAACGTGCTTCCGCCTGTCATCATCATTGCCTCGCTTTATCTGGGCCGGATGATCATTATTGAGGCTGGTTTGAGTTTTCTGGGGCTAGGTGTGCCGCCTCCCACGCCGACCTGGGGCGGGCTACTAGCTGAGGGGCGCTCCTACCTATATGTGTCATGGTGGATTGTGACATTTCCCGGTCTCGCTATTACGATTACTGTTCTCGGGACAAACTTGGTTGGCGACTGGCTTCGTGATGTTTTGGATCCCCGTCTAAGGGCACGGTAAATAAGAATCTTACCCATCTTGCGTTTATAGTTG
>JABJAL010000067.1 GCA_018669005.1 Nitrospinaceae bacterium | reverse complement strand
TATGACGGCTCGTGGACCGAGTGGGGGAGTATCGTCGGTTTTCCGATCGAAAAGTAGCGCGGGAGTAATTAGGAGAGGGCGTTTTTTTACCCTGCCCAGGGCAGCGGCCCGCCCTCAAGCCACCCTCTTGCTGCCTCGCGGGTAGCTTTGGCCCTGTCTGAGCCCTCGATAACGATTCCATCCGAAGGCTGGCGGCCGCTTCCCCGTGCGTTGCGCCAGCAGTGATACCCAAGCGCCTCGGGGAAGGGGGATAGGTCCATCTCCTTGAAAAAGCTCTCGGGCACCTCGCCCGGCTTGTGGGGGTCCATGCGGTCTTTTTCGTAAATCATCCAGCGACCGAGCACCCGCCAGGCGCCCTCTCGCTGCTCGAACATATCCAGCACGCTCGACCAGGTTTGAAAGTCGAACAGATAGCCGTCTATCCGCCGTCTCTGGTGGAGCGTCAGGTAGTACTCGCAAACCGCCCGGTCGCCGTTCAGTGAGACACGCGGGTTGCCCGAGAAATGCTTTTGGCTGTCGTCCGGGTCGTGGCTGCCCATCATGCGGCTTGAGCCCTCGATAAATTCGTGGGCATTGCCCTCGAACCACGAGGTGACGATTTGCGCATCGGGATGAAAGGCATCTATCAGCGCATCCCAATCGCCCCGGTCACGGTGGACCAACGAGCGCATTGCCACCTCAAGGATTTCCGAGCGGTCCGCTGCCGCCTCTAGGCGCTGGTTGCTCATAACGTTCCTCCTTCAAGCCATTTTTTCGTGCTCTCCCGAACGGCTTGTGTCTTGGACGATCCCTCTATGAGAAGGTCCTTGGTGGGCGGGTGATCAGCATTGGTGTTGCGCCAGCAGTGATAACGAAGTGCCGGGGGGAAGGGTGAAAGATCCATCGCCTTGAAATAACTCTCCGGCACCTCGCCCACCTTGTAGGCGTCCATTCGGTCCTTCTCGTAGATCACCCACCGCCTGGAAATCCGCCACGCCCCATTGCGCTGCTCGAAAAGATCGCAAAACGAACTCCATGTTTGAAAATCGAATTTATAGCCATCTATCGTCCGCCGTTGATAGAGTGTCAGGTAGTACTCGCAAATCGCCCGATCGCTATTCAGCGAAACGCGGGGGTTGCCCGCGATGTGTTTTTGGCTATCGCCGGGATGGCGGGTGGCGAGTGCCTTGCGAGCGCCCTCGACGAAGTCGCTTGCCTTCCCCGAAAACCACGAGGAGGTCAGCAAGGCATCCGGATGAAAGCACGCCGCGAGGCTGTCCATGTCTCCAGAGTCGCGGCAGACAAGCGATGTCATCGCCACCTCGAGAATTTCCGATCGGTCCGCTGCCGCCTCTAAGCGATCATTACTCATGAATATTATCTCCTCATATCTCGTTGCTTGTTGTCAATTTTTTAATACTTGTTCCGCCGCCTTCTCCGCCTCGATTTTCGCTTGCCGCGCTGCCTTTTTTTAAGTTCCCCCCCAGCCGGATTCGGCTCAAAGGGGCCAGGGGCACCGAAAAGCCGCTTGGCGTTTCCGTGGGCGATGAGATTAGAGGCTGCTGGTGCAAGCGTGCCGAGTATGTTGCGAAGTTTGAGAATGCCCCTGCCGTAGCGCTTTCCAGTGTATTGCTCGGTTCCAAAGCGCGAGTCGGTCCCGATCATGAAGCGGCGGGGCATTTCCTCCATCAGCCGTGCCCAGTCCTCGAAAAGCTCGTCCTTTGCGTTTGAAATGGGTCCGAGATGGTCCCAGCTTAAAAAACCACCTGGACGGACCATTTTCAGGTTCATCATCAAATTCGGATATTTTTTGAGCAACGAGCGCGCATTTTTAGTCGTGGTCATTCCCGTGTGTGAAAGAATAAGTTTTAGTTTCGGATATCGTCTGAAAAGATAGGCGATGCCGCCAAATAGTTCTCGCTCAAAAGAGCGGCCGTCCGGAGTCCGAGGTTCGGTGTGAAGCTCGAGCCAGATGTCTTTTTTCTCGGCAAGGGCGGCCACCTCTGCCATGGGCCCAAAGTTGAGCGGAAAATGGATGATGCCCATCCTCGCTTTTTTGTCGAAATGGTAGGGGCCGATTTCCCCAATTCCGAGGCAGGTGCCGCTGTCGATCTCTTTTCTCAGTCTTTCAAGGCGGCTATTTAGGTCTGCCTTCTCGTAGCCTCTGTGATAGGCCTCGTCCATCCAGTTGGTGAGATAGAGGCTTCCGCAGAAGCGCCCTCCGCGCCGGCCTGCGATCTTGAGAAAATTACGGCGGTCCGCCTCGTTGTCGTCCCCATCCTTGAAAAGCCCTTCGTTCGGGGTGGGTTGAAGGATTAGCCGTTCGACATTCATCCGGTTCATCCAGGGCAAAATGGCGTTGATGCCGCCTGTAGTGCGGTTCATTACATGCACATGGGTGTCGAATATCAGGCCCTCGTAGCGCCTGCTGATCTTCCGTGCTGGGCGATTGAGGTTAGGAGGTGCAGTGTCGAGGATAAAGTCGGGTGAGGGAAGACGGGACTCAAGTCCCTTTTCCCGAACAGCATTGGGACCAAGCTCTCCACCCCCGCAACTACCTAGAGCAATGGCGAGGGCCGCGCAAGTAAAAACTTTTCTTATGAAGATGATTCGAGCCAAGCCATGCCTTCTTTTTTGAGTGTGGCCTCGATCTCGCTGCCCGCTGTGGCCAGTGTTGGCGAGGGCGTAAGACCACGTTTTGAGTGGCGGTAGCACATGAATTTGCACGCCTCGGGAAACTCCGACAGGCTCATGTTCTCAAAATAGTCAGGAGTCAGGTCGGAGGATTTCACCGGATCCATGCGGTCTTTTTCGTAAATCGCGGTGCGTTTTTTGATTCGCCAGACGCCATCGCGCCTCTCGAAAAGATCATAAAATCTGATCCAGGCTGTGAAATCAAATTCGATATCGTCGATCATCAGTCTTGAGTAAAGAGTAATGTGGCATTCACTTACAGCCCTATTTTTCGAGACACGGATGTCGGGGGACGAGACGAGATGTTTCTGGTGCTCGCCGGGTGGTGCGGGAGGACGGGCCTTGAGCCGCTCGACGAAAGTATCGGCCGAGTCCGACGTCCACATGATGTGCATTTCGCCATCGGCGTGATAGCAGGCGCGGAGACGTTCCCAATCACTGCTATCCCGCGCTGCACCCCACGCAATAACCGTCTTCATTATCGACTGCTCGTCGATAAGAGTTTGAATATCCACTAGTGGCATGCATAGTCCCCTCGATGGATAAAATTTATTTTCATTGTGTCAAGAAATGATATATCAGCCCGGAAATTCGGGCAAATCGAGGGGAAATGATTCGAGGTAATTGTAAATGAATAACTTTTTGAAAGCGGGAATCACTGTTTTGCTAGGGAAGGATAATTCCCTGTTTTAATATGATGAATGACTAATTAGTTTCCTCAAGGACGATAGAGGGGAGATAAATCCGCTCGTCGGGCCGGGGCGTCCATTCGACGTTGGGGCCCAGGCCATAAAAATCATACTGATTCCAGAGGAATATCCATGGCGCCTCCTCACGGACGATTCGCTGAAGTTTATGACTGAGTTTCTTTCGCTTATTTGGAGCGAACGTTTGGCTGAGCCGGGTATAACCGTCTATGAAGGGCGGATGTATCCAATGGGTCAGGTTTCGTTGAAGGTTGGGCCTGAGGACGCCAAGGTCTAACTCCTCGTTAAAATCTGAGCTGAAGCCGTGGAAGTAAAGGGGCGAGAAGGCATTGTTCCGCCGCCTTTCGAGAAAGGCGGTCCATTTGAGCGGATTGAGTTCAACCTTAATGCCAACGGCTCCGAGTTGCCGGATTATGAGGGCCGTCATCTCGCGGCCCTTGAGGTAGCGCGCAAGCGGAACATCGATTTTGAGCGAGAGGGGGATATCGTTTTTCTCAAGAATCCCGTCTCCATCAGTGTCTTTGAGACCCGCCTCGGCCAGAAGGGCTTTTGCTTTTCTAGGGTCGTATGAATAGGGGCGAATCGAGGGGTCGGCGCCGGGTTTATTCACGATTGAAGCAAGGCGAAAGCCGTGGCCGTTCAAGAGCCTTTGGGATATTTGGCCAAAATTTAAGGCATGGTTCATCGCCTGGCGAACACGCTTGTCTTTGAAGGGCCCGAATGTCTGGCGGATGCCTATGTATATACGGCGTCCTCCCGGAATGGATTTCATCTGACTGCCCTTGATACTAGAAACTAATAAGCCCTCGTGTGGTGAAATGGTGGTGATTAAGTCTGCTTTGCCCTCTTGTAGCTGGGAGACGCGATCTTTAGCCTTGGGCACTGTGCGCCAGAGAACGGAAGGAATTCTTGGTTTTCCATTCCACCAGGTCTCATTCGCCTCCATGCGTATTTCATTCGCGCTCTGGTTTGCCACAATTTTATAGGGGCCTGATCCTACCGGTTGGAATTTCACTTCCCCCGCTGGCGTTTCGCTGTAGTAGCGGGGTGGGAGCATAAAGGCGTTGACGAGCCAGTTCGGTAGGGTGGCAACAGGGCGTTTGGTGTGAAGGCGCACCGTATGCTCGTTTACGGTTTCAAGTCGGCCAAACGAAATACGTCTTGAGATTGCGTTGCCGGACTGAAATTTCGAGTTCTCCATACGGTTGAAAGTAAATTTTACCGAGCGGGAATCGAAGGGCTCCCCGTTGGTGAATTTGATTCCTTTTTTTAAATGAAAAGTCCATATCCGCCTTGAGTCATCGACCTCCCAACGCTCGGCGAGGCCGGGAGCGAGGCTCATGTCAGCTCGGCGGGTGATGAGAGAGTCAAATACGTTCATCAAAATGCTCAACTCGACCGTAGAGGTGGCAAAATGTGGATCGAGAGTTTGTGAATTTACTGGCACGAGTATAATGAGTGGCCTCTCCCCACCGCCGCAGGCAGGAAGAATAAGAAGCGCTATTACTAGACAAAAATGAACTATCTGCCGAAGCGGGTGGCCATTCAAGAAATTCTCCACGCGGGACGCTGGTGAGCGCTCTGGTTGTGTATTAGTTAGTCTATGAAATATAGGTTGTTACCTGAATATGGCCACTAAGAAATTCGCGCCCGTATAGAGTGGTTTAAGTTTCTTCGGTCCCCACTTCTCTTATTTTCTTTTCCCGAAGATCGCGAATGGCAACTTCTAGTTTGTTTTCTAGCTCTTTGTTGCCGCCGCGCCGCCGGATTTCTTTTAATACCAGTGCGCAGGCGTCGCTCATGTCTCGCTGAGGCTTGAGCGGCACCGGCGGCACCGGCGGCACGGGCGGCGCAGGGGGAGAGGGCTCAGCAGGTGGAGTGAGGGTTTTTATCACCCGGGCCTGAATCGCCTCCTCTACAAGTTCGGCGATGATCGTTGCTGTTAGAACATGCTCGCTTTTAGAGAGACCGCGTATAAGCTTCGCTGTGTGCTCCGGGAGGCGCGTGGTGAAGGTGACTTTTTTCTCAGGTTGCTTCTCCACGCTTTACCTCCGGTAGAGGGGTCAAAATTAAATATTTGGCCAAAGGGGGTCCGTTCGGTTGTTCAACCCACCTGAGGGATGCTCTTCTAGGTAATCGTATATGTTACCTATTCCCCCGGTTCTGAGCATGACCAGCCGCTCGCCGAGCTTGGGGCTGTTCAGGTCGGTCTTGTAAATGTCTTGTACCCGTCCCTGAGCTTCCTCTCGGCTCAGCCCCTCATCTTTAAGGGCTTTTACCTTTCCAATAATGTCGTGCAACTTTTCCCGCTGGGCCGGAAATTCGTCTTTCTTGCAGGGGTCCCCGTGTCCCGGGACGTACCAATCGACATCGAGTGCCTCAAGCATGCCTAGCGACTGGAACCATCTCCAAACATCAGCCGAGTGGAAGGCAACATTATAGGCCGGTGTCAGATTATCGGCCGTAAAAACGACACGATCTTCTACACAGTGGACCATAGTCTGCCCCCGGGTGTGTCCCGGTGCGCATATGAGATGGAAGGTCTTTCCGCCAAGGCGCAGGGTCATTCGCTCCTGATAGGTGATATCGGGGGGACGCAGTTCATAGCCATCGAGCAAGGGCGTGCATTCGGGCTCGTACTTGAGCATCCGCTCCTTTGCGTCTTCTGCGTTTGCAAGGGATTTATAGAAATCCGCGAAAGTCACCTCGCTCGATATGATCGTCTCGGCCTTCATATACCAGTTCGAGGCGATGTGATCTTGGTGATGTTCGGTGTTGACGTGGTACTTGAGAGGCCCCTTGGCCTCAATTGCCTCAGTCCACTTGATGGCGACGGAGGGCTTCATCGGCCCATCAATGGCGATGACGCCCTCATCAGTCGCTACAAATCCATACGTCGGGTACGTGTTCTCCCAGAACACGTTCTCGGTGAGCTGCTCCATGATGGTTCCTTTCAGTCTGGCTACTAATGGGGCATATGCGCCGGATTCCAGTATTCGCCTGTTCGGATGGTAACGGCCTGGCGCTCGCCGTTTGGTTGTGGGCTGTCCTCATTCTTTTTGGCCTGGGGCTCGAAATCGTAGGCCACGCGGTGAATGTCTACATCCCACTTGCCCCCGCCCTTGTAATCCATAATGACATAGGCGGGGCGGTTATCGCCGTCCCAGTTCACGGCCGCCGAGGCGCCGCAAACAAGCGTCTGGTTTCCAACTTGCCTGACATAAGGGCCGTGAACCTGACCGAAGATGAGGGTCTCGGCTTTGTCTCCCTTGAGGCGTTCAAGGATTTCATCGTCCGTCAGGCGTAGGGGAAGCGCGCCTTCATCATCGCCCGGCGCAGCGTGGAATATGTGGGCGTCGTGGCCAGGCTCGGGCGTGAGTGTCATCTCGTGAGGTAGGCTCCTCAACCAGTCGAGTTGCTCATCGGAGAGGGCCTCTCTGGTCATACGGCTGCTATTGTTCCTGCCTGGGAAGGGATTGTCCTGCTCGTCAATTTTATCGATGACCCAGCGGTCGAAATTTCCCAGGATGGGAATGCAGTTCGGACGCGCTCGAAGCAGGTCGATAACCTCTCCGGGCTCGGGGCCGCCCATTACATGGTCGCCGACAACGATTTCCCAGTCGACGTTATGCTTATCAACTTCCGCCACAACAACTTCTAGCGGGGTGAGTTGCGCATGGATATCACCATAAATAGCAAGTTTCATAATTATTCTCCTTCAAATAGAAAGAACGGCGTTTAAGAAGAAAACTCAAAGTTAACCGATTTTCAAGATTGGTAAAGATTACCTCGCCAAATATGTGCTGGCAAACCTTCGGCTAAAAACGAGCCATTCACAGCTTCTAGGCGATTCTGTTTTTGGGTTTTTTCCCGCTCAGAACCCGGACCACTTCCTCTGCCGATTTGCGGCGCAACTCCTCCATGGCGGCGGAGGAATACCAGGCGCTGTGCGGGGTGATGATGCAGCCAGGTATGCCGAGAAGGGGATGCTTTTTCGAGGGGGGCTCCTCGCAAAGAACATCGAGCCCTGCCCCTCTGATTTCCCCCGAGCGAAGAGCTTTTCTAAGTGCCGCCTCGTCAATAAGTTCACCGCGGGCAACGTTGATGACGACGGCCTCTTTTTTCATTTTCTTAAGCGCCTCGGTTCCGATCATTTCCCTGGTTTTCGGAATGAGCGGGGCATGAAGCGTAATGTAGTCCGAGTTTTTAATCAGCTTGGCCATGCTCACCTTCTCGGCCTTTATTCGCTTAAATGCTGCGTCCGGGGCAAAGGGGTCGTGTGCAATAATTTTCATACCAAAAGCGAGTGCCTTTTTCCCGATGGTGCTGCCGATGCGACCGATGCCGACAATACCAAGGGTTGATTGGTTCAGGGGCTCGATGGGGCGAAGCGGGATGATGCCCCAGCCACCGCTGGCTGTGTTTGCAGCGGCTTCGGGAAGCTTGCGGGCGAAGGAAAGTATCAGTGCCATGGCGTGGTCCGAAACTTCATCGATGCAGTAGTCGGGGACATTGGTTACGGTAATGCCCTTTTTCTTTGCTGTGTCGAGATCAATGTTATTCACCCCGATGCCGGCACGCGAGAGGATACGACAGTTTTCAAGTGACTCGATTGCCCGCGCGGTGAACTTTGGAATTGAGCCAATGATAACGGCGTCGGCATCCTTGGCAAGGGCAATGGTTTTCTCTTCTGTATCGGACAGATCCGAGACCATGCGGCAGCCGAGAGGGGCGAGGATTTTCTCCTCAAGATGCAGATCGGGGTAGCGCATACCAGCGAGTGCGACTAGGGGGCCTGTGTTTTTTTTCGCCATGAGACTGTCTGTCCTTTCAAACGAGAATAAGTCGGGCCGCTAAACTTCGGGCCGCATGATGAGTTCTACATGGACCCCGTCGGGGCCGGATAAATGAATTACGCCATAGCCGGGGCGCGGGCTGCGTGGGCCGTCATATATATTGGCGCCGCGCTCCTTTAGTAAATTTCCAACTGCCTCGATGTCGTCCACGCGAAAGCAGAAATGATCCAGTCCGTGGTAGGGAGAGGCGGGCGCTGGCGCCCACTCGGCATCGGGCTGTTTCTGCTGGACCATGATGTTCACCCCTCCGATGTCGAGGCGAACTGCCTCGCCACCTCGAATATCGTGGCGCTCAAGCTCCTTTGCATCAAAAACGTGTTTGTACCATTCGACGGCTGCGCCAGGGTCGGCAGAAAGGTGGTGGAGGTGATCGTGACGGAACATTCGAACTCCTTGGTCGAGGCGCTTATCCCTCGGTTTACCCGTTTTGCCATCCGGGCCGGCTGCCGGGATATAGGTCCGGGTCGTGGAAAATTTCGATGCGGTTGCCGTCCGGGTCTAGGAAGTAAACTCCCTCGTGGCCACCCCAAAGGCCGTTGCTTTCATCGAGCCGGAGCGGGCCCCAGACAATTTCGATATCTTCTCGGGAGCGAAGAAAGGCTACGGCATCGTCAAATTCTTTTTGTCCACCCAGCTCGAAGGCGAGGTGGTGAAGACCCACATCATGCCTGAAGCATGTGTCCTCACCCTCGGCTGACACCCAATCCTCAGGCACCGAGAAAATGGCAAACTGGTGATGGTAATCGTCAAGGTACATGAATGCCGAGCCAAAGGGGGCGTCTGGATGTGAGCCCGGTTCGTGGCGCGAACGTAGTTGAAATCCCAAAACCTCTTCATAAAATCGGATAGACCGATCAAGGTCGCGGACCTTGATCGCCATATGTTGAAGGCGCAGTGATTTGATCATGATTGTCCTAACTTCACGCGGTGTGAAATTATCCCTCTATAGCTCTCTCATCATTCCCCAGCGCTGGACGGTAGCCACTTCGAGCGAGCGAAGCACGAGGCGCTCCATTGCGAATCCGAGGAAGCCTATGATGATGATTCCGCCGTAAATGACGGCGCTGTTCAGTGTCTCCTGTGCGTCGAATATACGAACACCCAGTCCCATCTCGGGCGAGGCGAGAAGCTCGCCCGCCAGCAATACGCGCCAGGCCCTGGCGAAGCCGATACGCCACCCCGATATGACCACAGGTAGTGAGCCAGGGAGCAGGACACGGACCAGGAGCGAGAGTCCTTTTGTTTCCATCGAGCGTGCCGCGTTCACAAGTGTTTCGTTAACGGTTTTCACGCCCACCCATGTGTTGAGGATAATGGGAATCGTGGTGGCGAACGAAATCGTGATGATGACGGCTTGCTCCGTCAGGCCCCAGAAGAGAATTGTTGCCGGAAACAGGGCGATGCCTGGAATGACACTGAAAAAATTGACGACAGGCACGAATATCCACTCGAAAGTTCTCGAAGTGCCCATAATGATGCCGATAAGGGTGCCGGCGATAAGAGCGAAAAAGACCGAAACGAAAAGGCGCATGATCGAGGTGCCGATATGGGTGAGAAGGACCCCATCGGTCATCTCCTCGACCATGGTATTGAATATCGTGAGTATCCGCGGGAACAGCTGCGGGGGTACCAATTCATACCAGCTCACGAATTCCCATATGCCGAGCAGAATTGCAATTGGAAGAAGATTTTCTATTATGGCGCGGCTGTAGAATTCTAGCTTGGCTGCCCAGCTTGTGGTGGTGGATTCACCGCTCAATTCATTATCTCCAGGAATCACCCTCTCCGGCTCCGTACTGGAGCCGAAGAGGGATTCCGAACAAGCTTAGAGGATGACTACATGCTTCCAGCTTTTTTGACAAAGCTGTTGTCGACGTAGTCGTAAAGATTAGGCGTGGTCTTGATTTTGCCGAGTTTCTTCAAGAGCACCTGGTTCGCCTTGAGATCGGCCATCATCTCCTCGTTCCAAACGTCGGTTTTGAAGTCAAGGATTTTGATGAAAAAGCGCGCATCTTCCATTTTGAGTTTCTTGCCGCGCCGCGTGCTGAACTTGTGGAAAAGCTTAGCGGCTTCTTCTCTGTTATTTTCGATCCACCGCTTCGATTTCACCCATGCGTTCACGACTTTCTGGGTAATGCCGGGGTGCTTTTTGATGAAACCCGAACGCGTATAGAGCATGAACGGATAAGGCACCTTGGCGACGGTTTCAATTTCACTCTTGTCGATGATCTGACGACCAAGTTTTCGATTCAGGATTGATTTTGCGAACGGATACCATGGCACGGCGGCATCAATCGTGCCCGTGCCCATGGCGGCACCGATGCGCGAGGTGCGCATGTAGCGCATCTCAAACATTTTTTCGCTCAGGCCAATTTTGTCGAGATATCTTAACCAAGCGATGTGCGTGCCCGAGCCCTTCTGGATCGCTATTTTCTTGCCCTTGAGGTCGGCCATGGTCTTCGAGGTAGTGTCGCCATTCTTGACGAGAACGACGGCGAGAAACCCCGTGTTGTTCACGGCAACCGTCTTCATGTTCCAGCCTTTAGATGCCCATTGGACGAGGCGACCGTTCGAGGTCGTGCCAAAGTCGAGGCTTCCGCCATAGACCGAGGAAAGTGCCATGGCACCAGATTTGAGAGGCTTGCCTGTGGCGTTTAGTCCCTCGGCTTTCAGAAATCCCTTTTGGAGGGCAACGATGGGCACGATCGCCGTGGCGCTCTCCGAGTAGGCGAACTTTACCGTCTTGACGACGTCACGCTCGGCACGAAGGGGTATCGTCTTCTTGCGTTTTTTCCTCGCGGCGTCCGCGCCGGAAGGTAGCGCGAGGCCAGCGGCCACTATCGCTATGATGCCGAACAATAGCCATTTCCTGTTTCGTTTAAACATTATTCCGCTCCTCATATGTAGAGCCTAGTTGGCTCAGGTGTTGGATGTCTCCGTTTGACTTTCTATCAAGCTTGCAAGCTTGCGTTCTGTTTCGACGAATTCGGGTGCGAGGATATCGCGTGGCCTTGGAAGATCGACCACGATCTCCTCGGTGATACGTCCTGGTCGCGCACTCATAACTATCACTCGGTCGGCCAAAAATGTTGCTTCTCGCACGTCGTGAGTGATGAACATGACGGTTTTTTTCGTCTGCTCCCAGACATCGACGAGGACGCGCTGGAGATTTGCCCTAGTCTGGGCGTCAAGCGCCCCGAAGGGCTCATCCATCAGTAAGAGCTCGGGGTCGAGTGCGAGCGCCCGGGCGATGGCTACTCGCTGGCGCATGCCACCCGAAAGACGGTTCGGAAACGTGTCCTCGAAACCCTTGAGCGACATCATTTCGATGTAGTGATTAATAATTTCGTCGTGTTTCTCCGTGGGAGTCTTTTTTTGCTTCACGCCGTAGAGGATGTTTTCTCGCACCGTCAACCAGGGGAAGAGCGCGAAATCTTGAAAAACTATCCCTCGGTTTAGGCCGGGCTCAGAGAGGGGGTTATTGTCGAGGAGAATGTCGCCACCACTCTTAGGGTATAAGCCAGCCACGATCATTAACATAGTTGATTTTCCGCAGCCGCTCGGGCCGATGACGCAGACAAACTCGCCGTCGCCGACCTCAAGATTCACGTTCTCGATGGCATGAACTTGGCGTGTGTGGCCGAAACCCTCATTGACGATAAAGGTTTTTTGAAGATTGTTGATAGTCAGTTTTGACGACGATCCGTTGGAGCCGATGGGTACATCCCTCCGTGCTAGGCTGAGCCGTTAAAAGCCGGCAAACTTGTATTTAAGGAAACGGGGTGATTATAAGCCGTGGGAGGGATTTTCGCAATTTTTCATTCTTGTGGAATTTCTTGAAATTCATTGGCGAATTACTAGAAATATGACAAAAAACGCGGCCCCCGGAGGGGCCGCGCAGTCATTCAAATCTTTGTGGAAACTAGCGGAGTTTATTCTCAGCTCGGCGAGGCGGGTCATTTGCGGGACGCGGCTCAACCGGCTCGTTGTTCTTGAAGTCGGGTGAGAGATCGGCGTTGATCTGAGCCCATTCGGGATCATCATCTTCGCTCTCAAGAATAGCGTCGATGGGACACTCCGGCTGGCAGACGCCGCAGTCGATGCACTCTTCGGGGTCGATTACGAGAAACTCTTTTCCCTCGTATTCGCCGGGGTGCATACAATCTACCGGGCAAACGGTTACGCAGGTCGCGTAGCGCTCACCGAGGCATTTTTCACCGATGACAAACGTCATAAGACAAAACCTCCTTCAATTGAACCGCTCGGGCCCCAGGCCGGTTTGAAAGTGGCGGATAGCCGACCGAAGGGAAAAATAAATGAGCTTGAAATTTGATCGGGTAAAAGTCCAAATCCCAAAAGCCACGGTGAATGTATCAGACCGCCTCCGGCCAAATCAAGTGCAGAATCGGAGATTCAGAGATTTTTTTAAATCGCATTGGATTATATAAAATCATAAAAAACAGTTACTTGAAAAATGCTCCTGAGTGATGGCGTCTAGCTCTCCAAATTGACTAGACGAGCAGGGTTACGTTTGACCATCCATTCGATGTCTTCTTTGTCCACGCTAAGCTGGAGCATGGTGGCGATGAACATCCGAAGCATCTCGGGGGCCGTCGGATTAAAGTCGTTCTGCGCGTCGGTGCTCATGATGCAACGGTTGGCGCCTATCGTTTTAGCGGTGGCCACCACCGTTTTGGGGTCAAGGCCCTGCCACATCGGAAAAGCAGAGATCCAGGTGAACTCAATGATGTAGCCCAGGTCGGCAACTTCTCTTAGTTGTGCCTCACTCGCCTCTACGATATTGATAATCGGGTGGGTGAAAATGAATTTTTTGAGGCCGACCTCGCTAGCTTTTCGGGCAAGGGCGACACTTTCGGCAGCCGATATGTGGCCAGTGGCGATGGCAACATCCGCGTCGCGAGCAAGCTCGAGAATCGATACCACTTCGGGAAGTATCTCCTTGTTGCTGTCCCATACCTCCAGTCCGTTTCCGGGTGGGGTGTGAACAAAATTCTGTTTTACGCGTTTCGAGTATGATTCCACTTTTATATCGTTGGCGGCGGAGAATGTGGGCATCCAGATTATTTTTACGCCCAGCTTAATGGCGCTCTCTGCAGTAAAGGGGCAAAAGCCGCCGACGTGGCCATTCATAACGATTGAGCCCAGTGCCGTCAGACCAGGATTTGTTTCGTTCAAAATTCGAGCTTGGCCTATCGTCGGCCAGTAGTGGCTTTTCATTACGAAGCCGCGCATTCCAACGTCGCGGGCAGCCCGAGCCCATTCATGGTCAAGCAGACGGCCTGATTCGCCGAGCGAGGTCTGAGGGTAGATATGGGCATGAAGGTCTATCGAGCCTTCGAGTAGATCATCGGCGAGCGTGCGCATGAAAACTGCCTCCGGTTGAAAAACAAAAAAAGTAAATCAGATGCCCATATCATGCGCGAAGGTGGAATGGGGGGCAAGGCGTTCGTGTGGAAATTCGCAGGTCCGGCTCCTATTCCTTGCCCTGCAGTGATATCCTCGGGATGATTTAAATCGTCTGATGAAACAAGGTCGAAATGAACCCTCCTTTTCTAAATAGGAGTTTAGCAATGTCCGAGAATCGAATTATTGGAATGCCCGTACGGGAGCTCGACACTCCTGCCCTGCTCATCGACCTCGACGCGATGGAGCGAAATCTTGGCAAGATGTCCGAGCGGCTCGCGGGCAGCGGCCTCCGGCTGCGGGCGCACTCGAAGACACATAAAAGCCCGATTCTAGCCCGCAAGCAGATGGCTCTAGGCGCCGTCGGTGTCTGTTGCCAGAAGGTGAGTGAGGCAGAGGTGATGGTGGCCGGTGGTGTCGAGGATATCCTTGTTTCGAGCGAGGTGGTCTCTTTGCCCAAATTGCGGCGCCTGATGGCACTGACGAGACACGCTCGAGTCATGGTTGTCGTGGATGATCCGAGAGGGGCGGAGCTTCTCTCCGAGGCTGCCAGAGAGGCCAAATCTTCAATCAGCGTTTTGGTAGACGTGGATGTGGGCCAGGGCCGCTGCGGTGTGCCGCCTGGTGTCCCTGCCGCCGAGGTGGGGAAATTCGTCGCCTCGCTCCCGGGTCTTGAAGTAAAGGGCATTCAGGCTTACGAGGGAAAGGCCCAGCACGTGGATGGTTTTGAGGCACGGCGAAAGGTGTATGAGGTGGCCACTCGTCGCATACAGGACACCGTTGAAGAATTTAACAGCGCGGGTCTCTCGACTGAAATTAAAAGCGGTGGGGGAACCGGTTCATGGCGTTGGGATCTTGAGGCGGGTGTCCTCACTGAGCTTCAGTCGGGAAGCTATCTTTTCATGGACGCACATTACTGCTCGGTTGGTGGGCCGGAAGGGGCCGTCTATGATGATTTCGAGGCCAGCTTGTTTGTCTTAACCACTGTAGTGAGCACACCTGCGAGTGATCGCGTTGTTGTTGACGGAGGGCATAAGTCTCTTTCCTCGGACAGTGGCTGGCCTCTGTGTTTGGATATTAATGCTGCCTATTCGGCCGGGGGCGATGAGCACGGAAACCTCACTGTTCCGGCTGGATCCCCCCGCCCCGACCTGGGCGATATCCTTCTTTTTCAGCCGAGTCACTGTGACACCACGATCAACTTGCACGATGTCTACTACGGCATTCGGGGTGGTATGCAAGGGGGTATTCTTGAGGCGATTTGGCCTGTCGCTGCAAGGGGGATGGTGCAATAGGGCCTTAGTCCTCTTAAGCGTCGGGCAATTTCATGCTTCCGTCCTCTTCGATTTGCCAGAATGGATTCCAGGCGATCTCCCAAATATGGCCGTCCGGGTCGGAGAAGTAGCCTGCGTAGCCTCCCCAAAATGTGTCCCCTGCGGGTTTGAGGATTTTTCCTCCCGCGGCCTCTGCTTCTTCTAGTATCTCGCCTACTTCCTCTTGGCTCCGGGTGTTCTGGGCGAGAGCAACCCCGCTGAAGCCAGAACCCTCGTTCGCAGTGGTGTTCGCATCCTCTGCGAGAGCCTCACGTGGGTAGAGTCCAAACACGGAGCCACCTGTTTGAAAGAAAACGACATTTTCGTGTTCCTTGCCAGTGGATTTCCAGCCTAGTCCTTCCGTATAAAACTGCCGCGCTCGCTCCAAATCATCAACGCCGAGTGTTACCATGCTGATTCTTTGATCCATTGAGTGGCTCCTTAAAAAAAAGTGCAAAGGAAACTGTCGTTCGGAGGTTGTGTTTCTAGGGAAAATCAAAACCCCCACCGAGCCCGAAGGCTGGTGGGGGTAGACCCTGAAGGAGGGGAGTCCTAATTTCCTCAGGGGTTAAGTTATATTAGACCATGTAAAAGGTCATGTCCACATTATGTGGACATGGTTGAGGTCGAAAAAACTCAAAACGGACTTGGTATTCTTAATTATGGTTCGATACTTCGGGCGCAACGAAAGCCGACTATTTTCCAACGAATGATGGCATCGAGACGAAAGCGGGTGGCGCTTCTAAGCATTTCGGGCGAATTTCTGTACGAGCCGCCCTTAATCGTGTGCAAAAAACCAGAGGGCGGGCCCTTGGGATTACGTTTCGGCGCTTCTCGGTAATAGAATTCTCCCCAAAAATCATTTGTCCACTCCCAAACGCCACCAGCCATTGCGCGAGCCCCCCAGGGACTCTCGCTCCCAGGTCGCCCACCGATGGGGGGCGGGGTGTTTCGCCCACGGGTGACGCGGGCCGGATCAAATAAGTTTCCCCAAGGGTAGCGGAGACCGTTGATGCCCCGAGCGGATTTTTCCCACTCAGCTTCGGTGGGAAGTCGTCCTCCGGCCCAGCGGCAATAGGCGGTAGCGTCGTGCCAACTGATGCCGACGATGGGCAGTTCTGCGCGATGGAGAGTGGGGGTATTTTGGTATTTTGAGGCTCGGTGGCCAGTTTTGGTCCGGAAGCGATTCCAATCGGCGACGGACACTTCGTCACGATCTATCCAGAAGGCGTCTAAATAAACTTTTCGCCGGGGGAGTTCTTGAAGCGGGCCGTCGTTGCTTCCTTGAATGAAAGGTCCCGCCTCGATGTAAATCATATCTACGTTGGGCCGAGGTGCCGCATCAGCCTCGCCCTGGCAAAGCGTAGATATAATAGCCGTGAGGATAATCACGCCGATAATTGAGGTTCGCATGGTTTATTTTTTCTTGCGCGGTTTCCCGTTGATGAACGTTTCTCTGACGTAGCGTACGACACCCCATATCTCTTTATCGTTCAGGACATGGCCGTAGGCTTTCATGAAGTCGAATTTTTTCTCCGTTGTCGCGTCAAGGCGTCCCACCTTGATGAGCCAGAAAAGGAATTCGTCGTCAAAACGGTCCATTTGCTCTTTTCGGGTGTAATCCATCGGTGGCGGTTGAATTTCACTCACAAAGGGCTTTCCAAGAGGCTGATCGCCCCTGGGGCGCTCGCCGTCGCCTTGACCTTTGAGGCCATGGCACTGGGAGCACGCATCCTTAAATATTTCCTCAGATTCGGCGTCCTTAAACATTTTTCCGGCGGCAATGCCGCGCTCCCATTTGAGGAGCTTTCGAATCTGATCGTCCTCAAGCACCTCGCCGAAGGCGGGCATCGCCGTTGGAGTCGTCCCTTTAAGTTTGAAGCCTTTGGTTTTATTTAGAAGAACGTTAATCTTGCCAAATTTCACTATCGAAAAAATATAATCGTCGGTCATGCGCTTCATATAGGGGCTGGTGAAAACTTGAGGCCGGGGCCGGGAGCTTCTAAAGCTCGGGCCTTTGCCGTTGCCCTTAATGCCGTGGCACGAGAAGCAGATTTCCTCGTAAATATCCTGGCCGAGCCAGTAGTCGCCTTTATTCATTTCAGCCTTGGGTGGCGCCTTCATTTTGGCCGCAAAGGCAGGGGAGACGAAAGAGGCCAGGAGGCTCATCGCAAGCGCAATAGTTAGTTTTTTGTGCCAATTGTGAACGCTCATGAAAAATCCCTTTTATCGTATCGTTAGTCCGGGCGAAAAAAGGGCGCGGAAGATGTTTTCTCTCCCGCGCCCTTTTTAAGCATGTTATTGGACGCGCTATCGCCGAAAGATTCTACCTAATTCTTCCCGGCATGGGTATTGTGCCACTCCTGCTATTTTCGAGCGCAGGGGTTCTTGCCCGCACATGGGTTGCACGGGTTCTTTCCGGCACACGGGTTTTTCGATGCACACGGATTGCCGCCGCAGGGGTTTTTCGCAGCGCAGGGGTTTCCGCCGCCGCATGGATTTCCTGCGCCAGCCGTTGTCTTCACGGTTTTCATGAAGGCTTTGCGCTTTTTCTCCCATGTGAGCATCCGCTTGTAGACTTTCGGAGACAATGAAACGACATAGGCCTCAAGGTCTCTATATTTTGTCGAATAGGGGTCCATCGGCTGATTGCCGATAAATACGGTTGAGCACAGATCGTTGAATTGGCCAACGCTTACCACCTGGCTTGCTGCCGTCATGCGGGGAAAATGCTCGGCTGCTCCGATGAGAGAGGGAATCGGAACGGGGTTTCTGTTGCCCATTACGTCAACAGCGGTTCCGCCTACGGTGCGGCCCCTCGGATGGCATCCGACACAGCCAGTTGAGCGAAAAACCTTTTTGCCTCGTTTGACCGAATCCGCGACCGATTTGTCACGTTTAAGTGTCATGAAAAACGGAGGCGGGGTGATGGTCTTGTTCTTTGAGGCTGCTTGAGCTGAAAACGGAATCGCTAGAGCGATGGCCAGGACAGCAGCTAAAAGTGCGTGTATTCTCATCATGTTTATCTCTCCATAGGTATGTGGAATATTCATTCAATCTGAATTGATTATTTTCTGCCCGCACATGGGTTGCATGGATTTTTGGCAGCACACGGATTGCGCCCCGCACACGGGTTTTTGGCCGCGCATGGATTAGCCGCACAAGGATTCCGCCCCGCACAAGGGTTGGCCGCGCAAGGATTTCCGCCACAGGGATTTCCGCCTCCGCCACCCGCTACGGCCCAGATGAAATTGGCTTTGTGGTAACTGCCCTTTGATTGGGTTGAGATGTTAACGGACATGCCAGCCTTGAGGGATTTTGGATTGACAGCCTTAGATCCAAGGTGGGCGGTAGTCCATTTCTGAAGGTGCACACTCACTGTTTTGCCGTTTGAGGCGCGTACTTTCAGGTAGTCGCCTTTGTAGCCAGCGATTTTACCGGAAACTAACACGCCCTCAAAGCTGGTAGAGGCTCCACCCGCAGCGCACGGATTACACGGATTTCCTACGGCACATGGGTTTTTCGAGGCACAAGGATTACACGGGTTTTTGGCCGCGCACGGGTTCTTGGCGGCACAGGGATTTTTTGCAGCGCAGGGATTACACGGATTCTTGGCCGCACATGGGTTGGCTGCGCTGACTTGTCCGACTGGCGTAAACATCCAGATCGAAAGGGTAAATAGTACACTGAGATATGATTTTAAATTCCGTTGAAACATGACTCTGCTACCTCCGAATAGGGTTTGTATTTTATTTCATATTTATAGGCCGATGAAATACTTTGGCCTCCATATTTTCATGCCCAATGTCCTTTTTGCCTTATTGAAGCAATAAAATATGTTACTTAGAGGAACACTTTTTAGGAGCATCTTATTCCGCCAGGGAGGGTGTAATATTTTAAGTTGAAGGAAATTAGCGGCTATTTGTTTATTTTAGATTGAACTATCCGTTTATGGGAGAAGTTGGAAACCTAGTATAGCTACGGCTAAAGAGATAAATATGGCGATAAAAGCGCAAAATATATGGATTTGTCGAAGGTCATCTCTGCCCGGGGCAATTCTCAATCTTCTACCGAGATAGGCGGTCCCCAGGAAAAGGGAGAGCGCAAGAGTGCCGAAAAAGCTGTGAGCTGTAGCGAATAATGGCTCGGCCAGCGCGAAATGCATTCCAAGAGGCCCAAGAAAATATCCAAATACGAGGAGTGCCGTGAACCACCTGCCGAGACGCATGTGTAGGCCGACTAATCGGGCGGTATGCGGATTTGGGCCGAAGCGCTTGTTATTTCTGATTCTAAGGCCAAGAGCTAGCAAAAACAGGCCGAGTATGAGGATTGCCACCTGCATGGTGGGATGTATGTATGGTCCTATTCCGTCCAATTTCTACCTCGCTAGAAAATTCGGGCAGTTAGCTCTCTGTTGCCATGGTAATTTGTGATGTTTTAAATATCTTCTTCCTATATGCTGAATTCAATTCCACGAACCTACTTATCATATAGAGGCGCTCATGAACTTTGAAGATCTTTGTTCGTTTGTTCGAGGGAGTAAGACTTTTGACATGGGGGTTGAACTGTTTCCGGGAATGCCCCATGTCCCGCTACATTCGCCTTATGGTTTTACACTACACCGAGAGCATGGAGACCATATGGCAGGTGCTGGCGCCTGTTCCGCTGTCGATACGATTTTTTGCACGGGCCATACTGGCACGCATATCGACGCTCTGAGTCATTATTCAAAGGATTTGAAACTCCACGGTGGCATTGATGCCATTTCGTCTCAGACTAAAACCGAGGGAATGAAGGTCCACGGGATTGAAACGGTGGCGCCCTTTATTCAGAGAGGAGTCCTCCTCGATCTCGCGACACATCTTAAAAAAGAGGTTCTCGAGGGAGGCTTCGGCATCGGTCCCAAAGAACTTGAGGCAGTAGCCAGTGCCCAGGGCACACGTATCGATGAGGGTGATGTCGTTCTTATCCGAACAGGTCAAATGAAACACTGGCCTGGCCGTGAGTACTATTTCCAGAAAAGTGGCCAACCGGGGTTGAATCTCTATGGGGCAAAATGGCTTTCGGATAGGGGAATTCGGATGGTGGGCTCAGACACTTTCTGTGTTGAGGTACGACCTGATCCGGCAAGCCCGGTGCACGTTCATATGCTCGTTGAGAAAGGGATTCACCTTCTTGAGTTGGCGAATCTTGAGGAACTCAGTCGGACGAAGACCTACGAATTCCTTTTTGTGGCGCTTCCTCTCAAAATACGAGGCGGAACCGGTTCGCCCGTTCGCCCGGTGGCAATCGTATAGAGCGAGTCGAAGGTCGAGAGTAGTGCGATCGATTATTCGTAGTCACCAGAGATAACGCGATTTCGGCCACTTTGCTTGGCTTCGTAAAGAAGTTCGTCAGCAACAGGATAGACATCCTCTAGCCTTGGGCGCCGGGAGGCGCCGACGGAAAGTGCCCCCAAGCTGATGGTCACTGAGCCAGCTTTGGGCATTTCGGAAAAATGCATTTCCTCAACAACCCGGCGAATTCTCTCGCAAACGAAAATCATTTCGTCTTTGGGTGTGTGTGGCAGTAATATCCCAAACTCCTCGCCGCCAAACCTGAAAACATGGTCAAGCGTACGTGTTTGCTCTCTGAGAATCTGTGCCAGTTGGCGAAGTACGCTGTCGCCAGCGGGGTGCCCATAGGTGTCGTTGATATTCTTGAACTTGTCGATGTCGATAATCACAAGACCAACTAGCTGGCCGGTACGCGATGTGCGCGAGAGTTCCCGAGCACCCGAATCTTCGAATCCACGCCTGTTCAGCAAGCCCGTCAGTGGGTCTGTGTATTGAACAGCGTGTAATTGCTCGCGGCTGACACGGTGCGCCAGGTAGATTGTTTCCAGGTCCATACGTGCGCGGGCCAAATCAAGAAGATTTTTGAGGTGTCTTCGGAAAGCTTGATCTTCGAGAGTCAGGGGAAGGACGGTCTGGGCCCAAGGGGGGCCTTCCTTGATGTAAGGAGATGTTTCATCTTTCACGATAGCAACAACGGAGGAAAATCCCATGGTGGGGACTTCCATGAGCTTGCCTACAATTTTTTCTGCTTCATCGTCCCCAGAGTTTTCTAGATGTACGAGAAGCATATGGGGTGGATTCGAACTCACTTCGTGAAGATTGTCGAGGGTGACGGTTTCGTAGTGCTCGCTGATGGGAACGGTCATCAGCGAAACAAGGCGAGACATCTCGTTTTCCGGAAGATAGAAGGCCATTACACGGGGTACATGTATGCCGCCGCCAAGGAAGGCATGGATTAATTCTTCGCGGGGTAGCTCGCTAAGGGGAAGGAGTCTGTGTCGCGAATAGGGGGAAAGGAGGTTTAAGAGGAACTCGCCCTTGTCATCTTCCCCCCCAACGTTTGTCTCAATGTTTTCCTTGGCCGCCTCGGATTCACTTTCCGAGACGGGCCAAGCATCCTCGTCGGTAGCGCCTGTCAGGTTTTCCATGTCCGCCATTATTGCCTCAGTATAGCTGTATCGATTTAAATTCGATTTCCGTAGAGATTGCCACAGAGTGCGCTGTCAATAAAGACGCAATCTCCTAAAGAGCCGAGGAAAGGAATTCTCGTGTCAGGTTAAGGAAATTTTCCGGGGCATCTAGGTGAACGTGATGATAGGCGCCGGAAACAGTTTCGATTCGAACGTCCCCCTGGCAGGAGCGAATCCAATCAAGATCCTCATTTGTGAGCCGGTCCGAATTCTCCCCAACTACCAACATTGTTGGCGCCGTTACAGCTTGCCATCCGGGCCGAAAATCCGTTACGGGCCTGTTTTTGTGGAAGGATTTGTCTGCTTTTAAAACCCAGGTGCCATCATCAATACGGCGAACGCTATGGCGTGCGACGTGGGCGAGGAGTTCTGGAGCAGCGTTTTCTCCGGCGGGCACGACTCGAAACTTTTCGACGAAAAGCTCTTGCGATGCCCATGGTCGGCTCGGGCGGGCGGCGACTTTTCTTAAAGGCGCTATAATACGTTCATTCAGTTCAAGTGGAACGTCCACCAGAACGATGAAGCGAAGATTGGGAGGCTGAAATTCGTGAAGTTTGAGTGTGGTCGCGCCGCCGAACGAGTGTGCCACCAAGCCGGGCGCCTCACCGCTTTCGGCCTCTGCCCACTCTACCCACGCGGAGATATCATCTGCGAACGCTTCGTAGGTATAATCATTGGCCCAATCACTCTCTCCGTGGCCTCGTAAGTCGATAGCTATGGGTCTTCCCATGTCAACGAGGCCAGGGGCTATCGGATCCCACCAGCGTGCATGAGCAACAGCACCGTGGAACATCAAGATTATAGGGCCATCGGAACCGCCGTGATCAAGGGCGTGAAGGCGAAGGCCATTGCGTTCGATATAAATGTCTCTCGTCTTGCCGTTTGTTATCTCGTTCAACCTGTTCTATCTCCTCAGGTGTAGCTAAGAATCTATAAATACTTGCAATATTGTATAGGTAAATTCAAGAGGAGGTCGAGGTTATATCTACTATGTGATCGGCCCCGCTGAAGGATGGCTAGAATCTTCATCCCCTTCATCAGATTTCTCTTCTTCTGCATCTTTGGCCGCTGCTTTTTCTTCTTCCTTGAGGTAGGGGCCGTAGTCATCAACCGTGGTGCTTGTGGCGAGATCCGGCCCCTGCCGATAGGCAGCACGCGAGATGAGGTGTGCTGAAACCGGCGCAGTCAGAAATAAAAAGAAAAGTGCCAAAATGGACTGAGCCGCCACATCTGGGCTGCCGAAAGTCAGTGCGACGGCTATCAAGATGCCCCCCATGCCGAATGTCGTGGCCTTTGTCGCACCGTGCATACGCGTATAGAGATCGGGAAAGCGAACAAGTCCCAAACTGGCAACGAGCATAAAAAAGGCGCCTATTAACAGCGCGGTTGCGGCAATGAACTCACTCAATGATCATCCCCCTCTCGAGGAACTTGGCCAATACCGCCGTTGCGACAAAGCTTAGAATGGTCAGCGCGACAACGGCGATTATTACCATCTTCTCGCCCGTTTGGATGGCGAACAGGGCGAGAACCCCAGTCAGATTCGTTGCGATGTTGTCTGCTGCAATGATTCGATCTGGAGTGGTAGGTCCTTTCGCTAATCGGTAGAAGCTGAATGCGATTGAGACGATAAGCATAATCAATCCGATTTGAATAGCGCCCTGGATCATTCGCAGGCCCCCTTTACCGGCTCTTCAAGCCCTCTTCGAATTTCGTCGCGTACTTGGTCAGGATGTTCCATATCGAGAATATGAATGTAAATGGTGCTCTGGTCCTCGGAAATATCAACGCTGAGTGTTCCTGGCGTCAGGGTGATCGAGTTAGCTAGCAATGTAATACCAAGGGGGGTCTTGCAGTCGGTCTTAAAGGCGATAATGCCGGGGCGAATGTTTAGTTTTGGAGAAAGAACAATTTTGAGGACCTGAATGTTCGCTACGATCAATTCGCGTGTGAAGTTAATGATAAAGTGAATGATATCTCCGACGCGGCGAAACGATCGTTCTTGATTGTAGGTCCGGCGCAGGAAAAGAATTAAAATGAACGCAACAATTAACCCCACGAAAAAATTTCCCGGCGAGGCGTCGCCCCGGAGTAGGAGCCATATCACCGATATGCTCAGCACGAGAGTGGCTAATGGCATGCTCTAATTCCTCCCAGGTTTCATCTACAAAGCGCTCCGCATGGCAGAAATGTATAACTCGGGCTGGGTTATCTGGGCGGCGACGAGGAGGCTCCAGTCATAGAGCCACGCCGCGCCGAGCCCGAAAATTATAGCAAAGGCAGCGAGAAAACTGACCGATGAGTACATCACCAAGGGCGCTTGGCCTACCTCGTTTCCCCCATCTCCCCATGCCATTCGCTGATAAGTCGTGAAATTGTAGTAGAGCGAAACTACACCCATCAATAGGGCAAACCCGGTTGCAAGGTAGGCACCTTGAGAAAATCCAGCCTGGAGCAAGAAGAATTTTGCGAAAAATCCGTTTAGCGGTGGAATGCCGGCCAGCGAAAGAAAGCCCACGAGGAGAAGCGAGCTTGCGTAGGGGGCTTTTTTCATCAATCCGCCCATTTCTTCAAGATCGACGGTTCCCGTGAGCTTTTGGATTAGTCCTCCGCCAAGGAGCATCGAACTTTTGAGGAACGCGTGGCTGACGATATAGAACACTGTCGCGGTCATTCCTAATGGCGAGAGCAATGAGATGCCAAACGCAATATATCCGAGTTGGTTGATGGTTGAGTAGGCGAGAATACGCTTAAGGCTGTTTTGAGGTAGTGTTCCCAGTGCTCCCCATACGATAGTTGCCAAGGCGATGACCATCAGAAGTGTCTGGAATTTTTCGAACGGTCCGATAAAAATCAATGTCGCGCATCGGATGATGGCATAAATGCCAACCTTCACAAGAACACCGGCAAGGATGGCGCCAATATGGGTGGGCGAAATAGAGTGGGCCGAGGGCAGCCAGAGATGCATCGGGAACAGGGCCGCCTTCATGCTGAATACGAAAAGAAATATGAGGGCCGTCACAATCATGAGTGGCTGGGGGCCAAGCTCGCGAATCTTAACAGAAAGATCTGCCATGTTGACGGTGCCTACCTGTGCATAAAGAAGTGATACGCCTACGAGGAACAATGCTGAGGCGATAATGTTGAGAAATGTGTATTTAAGCGCAACTTCGAGTTGATCGAGGTTGTAGTAAAAAGCGAGTAGGGCATAGGTCGAAATTAGCATGACCTCAAAGAATACGAAGAGGTTAAAAAGGTCGCCAGTAAGGAATGCGCCTTGGATGCCCATGAGCTGAAAGTGAATGAGGGGATGAAACGCCTCTTTTCTCTCGTTCCTGGATAAATACCCCTGAGCGAAGAGGGCACAGGCTCCCACAATTGTCGCTGAGAGAATCAGCATCGTAGCAGTAAGGCGATCAGCCGCGAGTATGATTCCGTAAGGAAAGGGCCACATACCCATTCGGTGAATTAGGATTTCTCCGCCAGCCGTGGTGCGAAGAATGAATAATACCAACACCAGATTGACTGACAACGAGGCAATACTGAGGCGTTCCTGGATGTTCTGACGATTGCGCAGGAGGAAAAGCGCTATGGCCGTGGCCAGTGGAAGAATTACCGGCGCAGGAAGGAGCAAAGTCATCCTTTCAGCCTCCGAATTTCATCCATGTCATCTGTCTTGAATTTAAGGAAGGCGTTGAGAGCAAGGACGAGAAGAAATGCTGTCACCGCGAAACTGATCACGATGGCCGTCAGCACCATCGCTTGTGGCAGAGGGTCCACATAGGCCCCGGGTTCTAAGTGCTTATTTGTGCGCAATATGGGCGATAGGCCGTCACCGACCCAGCCCGATGCAACGATCATTAAATTGGTGGCGTGGCTGAGCAGCGAAAATCCAAGGATCACTTGAAGAATGCGGCGCTGCATCACCATAAATACGCCTGTCGTCACCAGTATTCCAATGGTAATCGAGAGGTACCAAGTCAACTCGGGTCTCCTTCATTCCGGCTCGTGGCCCGCCGATCGCAGAAGTTCGTAAGGATTGACATCAACACGGCCACGACGACTCCGTAAACACCGAGGTCGAAGAAAAATGCAGTTAAAATTTCTACTTCTCCAATAAAGGGAAGGCTGATTTCATAGGGCGAGCTTTTGAGGAAGTAGCCGGATAGAAGTCCGAAGAGTCCGACAAAGGTAGAGAGTCCCAGAGAGGTACTAAAGATGCGCCCCCATGGCCAATTGTAGCGGCGCCATCCCTCTCCTGAATCGAAGGCGACCCACTGAAGTACAATACCCACCGCCGTCATGAGGCCGGCGATAAAACCGCCACCCGGCTGATTGTGTCCGTAAAGAAGTAAGAAGAATGAAAAAATCAGTGTTAAGTGGAGGACAATAGGTGCCACTGTTTGGAGGATTAGCGAGCGCATTTAGTGGCCTCCTTCTTCGTGTTGCATCGTACCCACGAGCCGAAGCATGGCGTAAATGGCAATACCCGAAATGACTAGTACTGAAATTTCGCCAAGTGTGTCATAGCCACGGTAATCCACGATAATGGCGTTGACGACATTGTTAAAGCCTGCCACCGGTTTCGACGTGCGCATAAAGTAGTCGGAAATGGTTTTGAAGTTGTGTGTGTTCATGGCAAGTGCCATTCCTGCGGTGGTTGTTGCGCCGAGGAAGATGGCGATAATCCAGTCTCGAACGTAGCGGGACCGGCTCTGGGGGATAATTTTGAGTTGAGGGAGGAACCAGAACGCCAGTAGGAAAAGGATGACAGATGCCGATTCAATCATGATCTGGGTGAGCGCCAAATCAGGTGCTTTCATGACAATGTAAAGACCCGCTATCGCATATCCCGCAGTGCCGAGAGCTAGTATGGCTGAAAGGCGCTTCGGGAAAAGTGCGGTGGCGATAGCTGAAATTGAAATCAACAGGCAAATCGCGCCGGCAAGCAGTGTGGCGCCTTCAAATTTAGGCCAACTAAGATAATTCCAATCCATCGTAAGTGCCGTTATGAAAATAATAAGAGCAGGAGCCATGATTGACCAGCGTAGATAGCGGCGTAGATTGCCATCCTGTAGGGATAGCAGAAGGGGCCAAGTACGCTCACGGGCAATGTAAAGAGCGCCATTGTAAATTTTGTTTGGTCCTGGCCCTGACTTCCAGAGGTTAGCCGCCGAGTCTAGGAAATTTGTGACGATATCAAGCTTCCAGTAGAGAGCTAGACCCGCCGCAACCGTAATGATGGACATGACGAGTGGCTGGTTCACTCCGTGCCATAGGCTGAGATGAAATTCGGGTTTAGCACCCCCAAGCGTGGCCGAGGCGGCGGGGGCGATAAATGTGTTTTCAATCAGGCCGGGTGCTACTCCGAAAGTTATCGCTAAAAGGACAAGTATTGCTGGTGCTGCGAGCATGCCGAGAGAGGGGTCATGGCCCGGCTTTGGCGAGTCGCCTTCTGCTGGTGTCCAAAACGGCGCGCCAAGGAAGCGCAAATGGTATAGGGCGGTGATAATACCCGCTCCGAGGGTGAGCCAGGGCCAGAAGGTGGCCCAGTCACTTGGCCCGCCGGGGTGGATGCTTACACCGTAAAGCATTTCCTTGGTGATGAAACCACCCATCGGCGGTATGCCAATAAGGCTAATCGCCGCCAGCACGGCAAGAATATGCGAGCGAGGCATTTTCCGAGATAGATGGCCAAGAAGCCGAACGTCCCTGGTTCCAGTTTCATGATCGATGATGCCAACAATCATAAACATGGCCGCTTTGGCCGCCGCGTGGTTATAAAGATGAAGCGTTGAGCCGATGATTGCTTCCTCGCCGCCATAGCCAAGGAAGGTGACGATTAGCCCTAGCTGGCTGATTGTCCCGTAAGCGAGAATAGCCTTTAGGTCATGGGCTCGCAGGGAAAGGAGCCCGCCGGTTATCATGGTCGTCATTCCAAGACTAATAACCACGTAGCCCCAGGCGGGATGACCTCCTAGAATGGGATAAAAACGCGAAAGAAGGTAGATGCCCGCTTTCACCATGGTGGCCGAATGAAGAAAGGCGCTAATCGGTGTTGGGGCTTCCATTGCATTGGGTAGCCAAATGTGGAATGGCCACTGCGCGCTTTTTGTTGCTGCGCCCATGATGATGAGTATAAAGGCAGCGAGTGTGACCTTTTCGCTCACTCCCGGCATGGCGATGAGTTTTGAGAGTTGCCACTCGCCGGTTGCCTGACCCAGAAGCAAGAAGCCTGCGAGCATCGCTAGCCCGCCTCCGCCGGTTATGAGTAGCGCTTTTTGTGAGCCGTATATCGCAGCTTCCCTGTCGGACCAAAAACCGATTAAGAAGAATGAGGTAACGCTGGTTAGTTCCCAGAAGATAAAAAGCGTTATCAGGTGATCTGAGAAGACAACACCCATCATCGAGCCCATGAACGCAATTAGCCAACCGTAGTAACGACCCAAATCTTCATGTTCATGGAGATACCAGTTCGAGTAGAGGACTATGAGAAGAGCGATACCGGCGACGAGGAAACCCCACATGATGCTGAGGCCGTCCACCAGGAACGAAACGTTAAGACCTGCCGAGGGAACCCAGGAGATTGTGTATAGAATGGAACTCTTGCCAGCGGCACTCCATTCGCCATAGAGGCTTATTAGCGCCCAGAGACTGACAACTGGGGCTGTAATAGCGAACCAAGCCGCAACCCTACGGTATTGGTTGGCGAAGTAAGGTATCGCCACCGCGACTGCGAATGGGAAGAAGACTGCAATATAGATAGATTTCAAATTTTAAAGCCATCTCTAAAAACTGGGCGAATTCCCGCAACCAATTGTAATATAATTACATAGATGAACAACAGGCGCAACAGGAAATGCACTCTTAACCTCGTTCCAAATGGTATTAAGTAAATAAAAACAGTAGTCTCGGACTGAAAGGGGATTTTATGGGAGTCGATACGAATTACCGAATTTTTGCACTCTGTCAAGGTTGGAGGGAGTGCGATTTTTCGCTTCTCCTATACCTGACTCAAACTGGGCGAATGGCCCGTATGCCCTATTTTTTCTGGATTCTTGTGCCTGAGGACACTAAAGGTATCTTGGGCGAGCCCATTCTAGTAGATACAGGATTCTTGGAAGGAGAATGCAAATCGCGTTATCCGGGATTTGAGGATTTTCGAAGGCCGCGAGATTTGCTGGAGCCCTTCGATATCGAACCCTCTGGGGTGCGCCGCGTAATTTTGTCTCACCTGCATTGGGACCATTTCTCGGCTTCAAGGCTCTATCCGGAAGCAAATTTTTATCTCCAGAAAAAAGAACTTGAATTCTGGCGTGGAAATAAGAGTGACCATCATTTCCTTCGCCATTTCGTTGCGAATTTAGAAGATGTAGCTGGTCTTGAAAAGGAGGGTCGTCTCCATCTTCTAGACGGAGAAACGGAGATTGAAGAGGGCATCACCGTTCATCTCACCGGAGGGCATACGCCTGGTCTTCAAATTGTTCGTGTGCGAACCGCGGAGGGTTGGGCCGTCCTCGCAGTTGACGCCGCCTATGTCATCAGAAGCCTTGAGTCGATGATTCCACCGGGTATTCATGTTCATGTGGATGAGTGTCTCTCCGCTCTCGATACGGTTAAAGAACTAGCCGACAGGCCAAACCTAGTTTTTCCAGGTCATGACATTGAGACTTTGAAAAGATTTCCTGAAGCACATCCAGGGGTTTTCCGGCTTGCGTGAGAGCCTCATTGAGCGTCGACGGGCCTCGCGCGACTCCTGCAGAGGCAAGGCAAAGTCCACGAGGGAAGAGCGATTTTGTCGAAAATTTATGAGTGGTTCAATGAAGGTTTTGATACAAGGGATTTAACGGAGGCCAAAACCTTGCTCGATGAACTATCTTGATGATATTTAAATGTCCGGGTGAGACGGAGCCAATTAAATCTAAGATGCTTTAGTCATGGATTTCTGAACGGCGGTGATAATCCATGTTTTCAGACTGTTGCTATCCCACTCGTGGACGGGGAAACCTTTGCTCGTAAGCCATTCTGCCCGGCCCCGCTGCATTTGGTTTGGCAGGTAAATGCCGAAAATACCCTTTTTATTCTCGAGACTTTTCTGAAGTGCATACTGGCACCATTTGCTCGAAGCAGTGTTCCGGCCTATCAGGAAAACGGTTGCGTCGGTATGGACAACGGCCTCATCGACCAGTTCAGTCAGTGCGGCGTTTCCTTTTTTAAGGGCGCCGGTCCATATTGATTCTGTGAAATAAATTGAGCGTGCCGCATTTTTGAATTTGCACGCATTATTGATGATATCTGCATTTTTGTAGTCAGCATAATTAAAAGAAAAATACACTCGTGACATTTCGACCTAATCAGGGCAGGAAATTTTAAACAGGCATAAATAACAAAAACAACTTACCAAATCCACGTGAAACGTCAAGAACGTAAGGGTTATGAAACTTATCGAAGATCACATATGTTGAAAATAATTAATAATTTTTTAAAACTAGGAACATTGGGCACATTGTCTTTGTGTCAATTCCTTGTTGGCAATCGTCCATGGTCATTCAATTAAATTTGATTGGTGCTTCATGGGTCACCTGTAATCGAAAAGAGTGTCGACCGCATTGGCAAGTTTGGAAAGGTTGCCTACTTCGTGGAGGGTGTCGCAGTAGGGTTGATAGGCAGGCATGTCTGAGTCACCGGAACCCCATAGGTAGGGGGCCTCGGGGTTCATCCAGACTAGGCGGCGACAATGGTTTTTAATTGTGTCCAAGCAGTCGAGTCTTGGGTCGTTAAAATTATTTCGCCCATCTCCGAGGACGATAACTGTCGTATTCCTGTCGATGTGGTTTAGATGATCTCGGCAGAGCATAGCGAGGCTGGCTCCAAGATCGGTGTTGTAGTAACCCGCTTGAAGATCGTCGAGGACTAACTCTACAGCTTTTTGCGGTGGATGCTCGTCGAACCACAGTGAAATTTCCACAAGGCGGTCGATAAAAGCATAGCTCCTTGCTCGTGCGACCTGATCTTGAAGCTGATAGATGAGGGAGAGCATGAATTCTGCGCAGTGTCGCACGGAAGTTGAAACGTCGCATATTAGTAAGAGCTTAGGCTTGATGACGCGCCGTTTTTTCTTGAGCTCAAGAGGAACGCCTCCGTAACGCATGTTGGTGCGCATGGTGCCCCTCATATCGATACGCCCCTTACGCGCTTTGCGGTGGCGAAGGGCTGCTCTGCTTCTTAGACGAGAGGCGAGACGACGAACTTCGTCGCGAAGACGCTCAGCTTCGCGCTCATCTAATCCTCGAAAAGGGAGTTCCATTACGTCGTCGATAGGTTCTTTTTTCTCGTAGTCATCCTGCATGCGGCGGGCAATGGCTTTGCCGACTTCTTTGCGTATCTGCTCCTCAAGAGCCTCTCTGTTTATTCCGGCAGTTTCTGCAAGGCGATCGAGGAGTTCTCCGTCCATACCCGAGGCGGAGAGTTCCTCAAGCAGTTCCATGAGCGCGTCCATGAGCTTTTCAAGGCCTAAGGTGCGCCCCATCCGGCGCTCCATCCGAGAGGCGTCACGTGGGCTAGAGGCCATTCGCAGTCCAGCCTGCTGGCCAAGCTGATCAAGATCGTCTTGTGAAAGTGGCTGTCCCTTAAGTAAGTTTTCTAGTATTCGGCGCAGAGCCTCGGGAGTAAGTTCTTCCGCCATTCGCTCAAGCGCTTCTAATAAACTTTGGGTGTCCTCCTTGGTCATCTCCGATATGGCGTCGAGGGTTGGTGGGACCTCAGTGCCGAAAAAAAGTGGGAAGAGGCGCTCGAAGTTCTCCTGGTCTTTTTCTTCTTTAACGAGAGTGAGGCGCAGTGCGCTTTTGAATTGATCGCGATTCGCGACCCCGATAATTTTTGAAGCTCGAAATGAATCTTCACTTTCTGCCAGAGATACGCGAATGCCAGAAGCTCTCAGGGCCTGGACAAAATCCACCATGCGGTCTTCCATGGCCTAATTCTCCAATTGTTCGTAACCCGAGAAGGGGTCGTCTGAATCTCCTCGGCCACGGCGCCGGCGACGAGAGCGCCGCCTGAGATCGGCTTCAAGTTCATCGAACATGGATTCCTCCGTACTGCGCTCGCCATGTCCTTGTTGTTGCTGAAGCTTCATGTTTCGCCGTGAGCGGAGGATGTCCTGTTCGTTCTTCAATAGGACGGTCAGTGTTGATTTTGTAGTTTCTTCATCGAGTTTCTCGGCGTTCAGCATGAGCAGTGCTTTGGCCCAGTCGATTGTTTCGCTCACACTTGGACTTTTCTTGAGGCCCATTTTTCGCAGTTCCTGTACAAAATCCACGGCTTCCTGGGCAAGTGTGTCACCCAGGCCGGGAACCTTGATACGGACAACTTCTAGTTCTGCCTCGGCAGAGGGATAATCAACAAAGATATAAAGGCATCGGCGCTTCAGGGCTTCAGAAAGTTCGCGGGTGTTGTTTGAGGTCAGTAGAACTGCTGGAGGGGATGTGGCACGGATAGTCCCCACTTCAGGGATTGATACTTGAAAATCACTCAGCACCTCAAGCAGAAAAGCCTCGAATTCGGTGTCAGAACGATCTATTTCGTCAATGAGTAACAGGGAGGGTTTGGTGTTGCGAATGGCCTGGAGGATTGGTCTGGCCAGTAAGAATCGCTCAGAGAAAAAGGCGTTTTCTTCACTTGCAATTCTGTCGGCAGCTTCGGCCAGGGTAGATGCATCAGTTAGCATATGCTGGACTTTATCCCTAAGAATCTGAGTGTAGAGCATCTGTTTCGAATATTCCCATTCATAGAGAGCTTTGGACTCATCCAGCCCTTCGTAGCACTGGAGACGGATTAATTCACGCCCCGTCGAGGCTGCCCACACTTTACCTAGTTCGGTTTTTCCCACACCGGCGGGGCCTTCAACCAGAATAGGTTTTTTAAGCCCTTCGGCGAGATAAAGAGCAGTACATATTTCGGCGGACGCGATATAGTCCTGGTCGGCGAGAGATGTCAGTACTTCCTCGGTGTTTTTATACACATGAACCTCCTGGCAGTAGAGAGGTGAAATGGATATTAAAGTAGCCTACCATAGTCGGGAATTTACTCTCAAATATTTTCCTCTAGCTAATTCTTATCGTACCCTTTATATAAAGAGTAGTTGTTTTTCGTCTTGTCTTCTGCCCAATTGGTTCTCGTTTTTATCCGATAAGATTTGGTTTGTTTTGTCTTCATGATGAGGGTGCAATGAAATTCACCCGATTAATTTGGATGGCCAGTATCCTTATCGTTGTATTCGGAATTGCAGTTTCGACACAAATATATGTGCTTTACGGAAAGCTCCAGTCTAGAGAGAGGACTATTCGTCTGCTCAATGCAGAAGTTCAACGAAAATCCAATGTGCCTGCCCGAACTGATTTTGGGAGCGTTATGGGCAGTTCCATCTCAGCACGTCTTAAGCTTCGCTCTAATAAAAAGGAAATTGATGAGCTTATGACTAACTTGATGTTTGTAAGTGGAGAGCTCGATGAGGTGAAAAAAGACATTGGAGTCAAGGAAAAAACGATATTGAATCAAAATCGAGAAATTGGTGCCGCCAAAAAAAGAATGAGCATTTTGTTGGTGGAGAAGAAGAAAAATGTAGAGCAATTGGTGCTTTTGAGAGCTGGCAGTGCTGCTGAGTTGGCAGAAAAACAAGCTCAAGTGGAAGCTCTTCAAAAGCGTAATGCTGAACTCTTGGAGTTAGTTGAAAAGTTTAAAGAAGATACGGGGAATTTGAAAAAGAAAAAAAAGGAAAGTTCTAAGCAAAAATTACCTAAGGCGCTTGAGGAGAAAATTAGAAATTTAAGCGGAAACTAATCAGTTTTCTCTCGCTGTTAATAATTTTATTCATTGATTTTTTTCGTTGTCCTAGTGGCGCGATTTGGTGGGCACTTTAATAACAATATGTCATGGTTCGTTGTGGTCGGGATTGTGGATGGGAACCATTGTTCTATGGGTCGCAATAATTGAACGAAGGCAACAACAAACAACTCCAGGTTGTTCCTCCTCTCTATAGAATAGCAACCGAGGTGGATGATTTTGTTCTCAGTTTAGATGTTTTTCTTATCCAATCTTCACAATTCTGTCCATGTTATGGAGTTCTTGGCCACAAGATATTATTGCGAGGGGAAATTTAGGTCTTTTTTTGCTGAGCTTTTGAATGACAGTTTTGTCTTGGGATCGCCAGAGGAATGTTTCGGGCAATTGAGTTCATGCTGGCAGGAAGTGGGGGTGAATCGCCTTGTCATTAGTACCCATTGGGAGGGGATGCCGCTGGCGTCTGCGCTTCACAGTACGTAGATGATCTCACGTGAACTTTTGCCTGAACTTAGAAAATTATAGTACTGTAATTTATGAAGAGAGTGTAGGCGGATGCGTGGCTACGAACTCCATGGTAGCATGACGTATCCTCATGAAAAAGATATTTTTGAAATGTTAATGAGTTCTTGGAAGGTACTCATGGCGCAAGCGGAAAAGAAAAATATTTCGTTTACCTTGAATGGGGATTTGGTCGATGTTGTCGTTCCCGTGACAAGATATCTTGTGGATGTCCTTCGAGATGACCTTTCGATGATGGGCACCAAGCGTGCCTGTGACCAGGGCGTGTGTGGCACATGCAGCATCATAATGAACGGCAAATTAGTAAGTTCATGTTTGACGTTGGCTGTTCGTGCCGATGGCGCAGCAATTATTACTATCGAAGGTTTGGGTAGCCTCGAAGAAGGGCTTCATTCGCTTCAGGAGAGTTTTGCCAGGCATGGTGCTACCCAGTGTGGTTACTGCACACCGGGGATGATTGTCTCGGCTTTTTCGCTTCTCAAAGAAAACCCTAATCCTACGGTGAGTGAAATTAAGCACTGGTTGACGGGAAATCTATGTAGATGTACGGGCTATCAGAAAATAGTAGATGCTATTAGCTCAGTTGCCGAAGGGCGAACTGAGCCCCGTGTTTTATCCGGAGTCGAAATTATTAAAAACTATGAAGACTAAGAGCATTGCAGGATGCCAGAATAGCTTGAATGAAGGATGGAACTGATGAAAACCATGATAGAGCATGTCGCCCTACGAGTTACGGATTTGGATCGTTCTATTGAATTCTATCGAAAAGTTATGGGTTTTAAGCCTGTAAGTCGTCGCATGATAGGAGATGGAGCGATTGAACAGGTGGTCTTCCGAGTTGGCGAAGATGTCCTTGTTCTTTTTTATAGTCACCAAGGAAACATTGATGCGGGTAGAGAGGAGCATCATGTTGTATCTGAAAATTTACAGAAAAATGCGGTCCAGAAGTGGACTGGTGGGATGGATCATGTCGCCTTCTCGTTCGATGAGGATGAATATGATGCTGTCATCCGGCGTGTTGGAGAAAATGGATACAAAGTCCACCGTGGCCCAGAGAGAAATCTTGGGGCTTTTGGAGTCGGTTATGCTAGTTATTTCTATGATCCCGACCATATTGAGATTGAAATTAAGCGCTACGAAGACCCTCCCGAACAACCTAGTGACGAATGGTTCGAAACGGGTCAGAAGTATACCTAATAAAATCTTACTTTGCTGCAGTCGATAATGTGAAGATGTTTTCCCCTTGTGGTTTTTGTTAACCATTTTGAAGTGGTTAAGTTTGTCTGCCTTTTCAGGAGGCATAGAATGGCATTGCATAATCGGATGGAGCGAATTTTTGCGGGTAGTGTTTCTGCTCCGCTTGGTGAGCGAATTCCAAGAATTGACGGGGCACAAAAGGTGGCGGGAGATGCCGGCTTTGGGGCTGATGTAGGTATGCCTAGAATGCTTTCTGGTAGAATGCTTTTGAGTCCTCATCCCCATGCTCTTATCAAAAATATCGACACCAGGCGTGCCCGGGCTTTGATAGGCGTCAAGGCTATTGTGACGGATGAGGACACTGCTCAGGTTCGGCTAGGGTAGGGAGGCTCTTCCCAAGGCGGATATCTCGATCACCTCACCTGGCGGCCAGGCTGGGTCCTCACAGCCACATGCCGCTCATTAATTTGTATTTCTGTAACGCAAATAAATTCAAATAAATACATCGTTTGTATCTATTCCATCCCTATTTTCCCTTTGTCATGGACGCCTCAAGAGGGTATATTTATACAGTCTTATCCATGTCTTGTGTCGGATAGTAAAAATGCCGCTATATTGGATAATGACAACCAGGGCCGGGTCTTAGGGCATCGAGTGTTCAATAGATAACGGTGCTGCTCGTATAACGAATCGTCGCCTGGGCAGGGAAATACGGGCCATCGCCACCGGATTTTTTCCGGCGGAACCATTTCCGGCGGAACCATTTCCGGCGGAACCATTTCTGGTGGAACCAATTTCCGCAAGAGGGATGCCGATGATAGCCACAAGCTCTCCCGAGCAATAAGCGCTGGCCTCGCGGGGGGCGATGACAAAAAAGCTGGCGCGGATAGAGCCGGGTGCAAACCCGCCCCCGGTCGCCTGGATGCAGGGGGCATCCAGACCGGACACCACTCGGGAGCGGGGCCATGCCCGCTCCTTACGACTCGAACAAAAGAAACATTGATCATGAAATGGCAGCCCAATGATTCCGGCGCCAGTCAACGGCCGGGGAGGAGGGAGAGCTATGAAGATCTACGATCCCAGGAAAATTCTCGTACCCATTGATTTCTCCGAGTACAGCGAGGGTGTCATCGAGGCCGGAGTGGACATCGCCCGCGACCGCGGCGCCACCGTCACCGTTCTCCATGTCGCAAGAGAATCCGACTACCTCGCCCACTACGGCGGCGAATTCCACGCCTCCAATATCTCATCGAGCAAGCTTCGTGACGACGCATGGCATTTACTCGAATCTCGGCTCAAGGCCCTCGTCAATAAGGCTGCGCAGGGCGCATGCGTTGAGGAAATCCTCATCTGGGGCAGCCCCGTGCGCGACATTCTCTCTGTCGCCGAACACGGCGGCCACGACCTCATCGTCATGGCCACCGAAGGCCGCCGAATGCTCAGCCGCTTTTTCCTTGGCAGCGTCACCGAGGAAGTCATTCGCCGCGCGCCCTGCCCGGTGCTCGCCATTCGGGCCAAGGTCGCCGAAAAAATACTCGCCCCCCAGAAGTTTGAGGAGGCCGTCGCTAACTAATCCGCCGCCCGCGGGGCGCGCCGCCCGTGGGGCGCACCGCCCAGGGGTCACAGTGGATTTTTTTATAAAATCCCGCTTGATAGAAAGGAGATGCGATGCCAGAGACTAACGAACGACCCACCTCCCGCCTCGAAATCATACGAGACGTCACGGGAGAGCTCACCTCCACCCTCGATGTGGACGAGGTTCTGCGCCTCATCATCCGCCTCGTGGCAGAAGCCATGGCGGTCAAGGGTGGTGCCGTTCGCCTTCTCAAGGACGAAACCAGCGAATACCGCCTTTCGGCCTCCTGGGGCCTTTCACATGCCTATCTCTCAAAGGGCCCCCTTGTTGCCGAGAGCAGCATTGCCGCGTGTATGCAGGGCGAGGTCGTCCATATTCCCGATGTTCGAAACGATCCCAGAATTCAGTATCCGCTCCACGCCCAGGACGAAGGCATCGTATCGATTCTCTCGGTGCCCATGATGATGATGAACAACGTTATTGGCGTGCTCCGGCTCTACCTGGCCGAGTCGCGTGAATTCACCGTTGAGGACATCGAATTTGTGCGCACGCTGGCCGATCTGGGCTCGCTCGCATTTGAGCACGCGCGCCTCTATTCGAGTCTCAAGGAACAGCACCACTCGTTAATTGAAGATTACCAGGCAGCATTTGAACAATCGGTATACCCACCCCAGTCCTGAAGGGCGGGATAGCCCCCGTCCTGGAGACAGGACGGGAATGAAAATTGAACGAAGCATCTCTTCGGAGGAAATCCACCAGGAACGAATCTGGAAGCCCTAGCCCGGGCTATAACAAGGAGGGCCAAACGATGGCCAAAAAACAAGAATTCAGAAAATTCAAACCCTACATCATGCGCTACCTTCACAGCCACGATCCCAATTTCGAGCCGGTACTCCGCGATTTACTCGACCATGAAAGATACGTCTACCAGGAACTCTCCAAACAGGGTGAAGAATTTACCCGCGGCGAGCGAAGCGCCAAGGGCTGGGAAATCGTATTCGGCGAGCTGGCCGAAATCCTCACCCCCAACCAGGTGCTGCAACTCCTTACCCGCTTGCGGGAGGATTTTGAAAAAACCTGCGAGACACTTCAACACATGGCCGAGGGCGAGAAAATCCTCATTGGCGACCAGGGCGGTGAATCCTGACCACCACCGCCTGTAACTCATAAATCTGCCCGTAATTTATTAGCGTTTTTTATGCTGAGGGGTGTGCTGCAGGTGAATATTTCAAGCGTGAAGTTATTCATAAAGGAATAAATTCGTTTGCTTATCTTTCCGGTAGCGAAAATTTGATGTGGTTTGACCCTTGGCTCGGGCTCTCCCTCACTGGCACCAACTCATACGTTTGGCTCTACCCCGGTAGGGGCCGGGCGTGGGCGCGCGTATTGCCCGAAGGCTATTTTTTTACAATGAGGGGGTAGTCTGGTGTCGGGTTGAGGGGGCAGGAATAAACGTAGCTGCCCTCTTTTAATGTGATGGCGTAGTCCTGTGTTTTGCCGCGGATGAGGCCGCCCCCTGAGACCTTGGGGAGAAGGATGCGGCCCAGGCCGCTTCCCCGGAGGTAGAAGCCCAGCTCATAGGGAACATTTTTATTCGTGACCCGAAAGATGTATTTGCCGGGTTTGAGGGTGATGGGTTTTGAGGCGGCGAGTCGATTCTCGCCGCTTTTTGCGTTGATGGCTTTGCAGTCGGCGCCCGATTTTGTTTTGAACTTTTTATCGCCCGCCTCGGGCTCGATGAATTGGCAGCCCGTTTGGGTGAGGGTGATGATTTTCGCCGTCGGGAGGCCCGATGCCGCCGGGAGGCCCGGTTCTGCCGCGTGGCCCGAAGCTGGGGCGAGGAGGGCAATGATGAGGGCTGCGAGCCCTGCGAGGGCCGCAAGGCCCCGGGTAATGAATTTTCGGTGGGAATCCATTTTCATCTCTCCTCCTCGCCCGAGATCGTTCGCTCAAATTACTTTTTAGCGCAAGGATTGCACGGGTTCTTGGCGGCGCAAGGGTTTTTCGCGGCGCACGGGTTCTTGGCGGCACAAGGATTCTTGGCGGCGCATGGGTTCTTGGCGGCGCAAGGGTTCTTCGCCGCACAAGGGTTGGCGGCACACGGATTTTTCGCGGCGCATGGGTTTTTCGCGGCGCACGGGTTGTGCTTCATGGCGTCGGCTTGGGTGGCGGTGCCGGGCAGGGCGAAGGCGAAGGCGAGCAGGGCTGCGAAGAGTAGCTTTTTCATCTTGATTCTCCTTTGCGAAAGCAATTTCTGAGGTGGCCCCTCGGGCCGGTTTAATTTCTTGTAGAGGCAGGTTAGCTGGCTACTTTAAAGGGAAAATAAAGGAATTTTAAAGATTTGGTAAAGATGACGTGGCCCGCTCAATATGATGTGCGGCTCAGGCCGGAAGCGTTATCCATATGCGGGTCTGACCAGCCTCGGAGCTCGCACCGACATGCCCGCCGTGGGCCTCGATGAGGCTCTTGACGATGGCGAGGCCAATGCCCGCGCCCCCGCTTTCCCGCGAGCGGGATTTGTCGGCCCGGTAGAAGCGCTCAAAGATGAGTGGTAGATCGCCCTGTTCAATCTGGGCCCCGGTGTTGGCGACGGCGAGCATGATGCCGCCCTCGGCAGGTGTTGCCGATATTTCGACCGAGCCGCCCGGGGCGGTGTATTGCCAGGCGTTCTGGACGAGGTTCCGGAGCGCCTGCATGAGCTTGTCGCGGTCGGCCATGACGCGTGTGGCGCCCTCATCGATGCGGGTGTTGGTGTCGATGCCCCGTCCCTCGAAGTCGCGCCGGTAGAGGGCCATGACCTGACCGATAATCTCACCCAAATCCACCTCCTCGCGGCGCAGGAAGGCGCCCGCCGCCTCGGCTCGGGTGAGCTGATTGAGGTCTCCGATCAGGCGTACAAGGCGGAGGATTTCACCCTCTAAGAGCGCGAAGGTTTCTTTCGAGGGAGGCACCACGCCATCGGCCATGCCCTCTAAGTAGCCGCGCACGTTGGTGAGCGGGGTGCGCAACTCGTGGGCGATATCGACGATCATGGCTTTTCTAAGCTGCTCGATCTTCTCAAGGCTGTCGGCCATCTGGTCAAAGGCGCGACCGAGTTGGCCCACTTCATCGCCAGAGGCAATTTCGGTTCTCGCCGAATAATCGCCAGCGGCCACCCGGCCTGCCGCATCGCCGATGCGACCGAGGGGCCTGAGCACGGCCCGCGTGAGGTAGAAGCTGAGCAGGGCGGCGAGACTCAGCGCAATCAGGCTCGCCCAAATGAGGTAGCTTCTAATCGCCTCGACGAACATCTGGTGCGAGCTCGTTGGCGAGATATGATATTTCTCCATCAACACCGAAAAATAATCGGCGGCAAGAAAATCGATGGCCAGCCAGACGACGAGGATGACCGTCCCGATGACGGGCAGGTTAATCGCCAGCAATTTCCACAAAAGGCTATTGCGCATCGCCCGCTCCTCCCGGCTCGGTCTCGACCGGCTTGGTCTCGGCCGGGTCGGTCTCGGTGAAGCTGTAGCCCACCCCGCGCACCGTCAAGACATAGCTTGGCCGCGAAGGATTTTTCTCGATCTTCTGGCGCAGGTTGCCGATGTGCACGTCGATGACCCGGTCCACAACGCTTTCATCATGCATGTAGAGATGCGCGATGAGGTCGTCGCGCGAGAAAACGCGGCCCGGCGAGCTCATCAGCTTGTCGAGCAACTTGAACTCCGACGGGGTGAGCGGGACCGTCTGGCCGTCGAGGGTGGCCTTGTGCTTGCCGGGGTCGAGGACAAGCGCCCCGGCCCGAAGCGGGCTCGTCGCTGGCGAGGGGCCTGGCCGCACGCGCCGCAAAATTGCTTTGACGCGCTCAACGAGTTCTCTCGGGCTGAAGGGTTTGACCACATAGTCATCCGCACCGAGCGAGAAGCCGAGTACGCGGTCCATCTCCTCCTCTCTCGCGGTGAGCATGAGAATGGGCACGTCTGATGTCTTGCGAATTTCGCGGCACACGTCCCAGCCGTCCATCCGGGGGAGCATGAGGTCTAAGATCACAAAGCCAGGCTTTCTGGTTTTGACGTACTCCAGGCCCACCTCGCCATCGTGCGCGACGATGGCGTCAAAGCCCGCCTTGTCGAGATACTTTGCCACCAGCGCGGCAATGTTCCGCTCGTCCTCGATAATCAGCACCGGCGCCAGCGCCCGCTCGGCCATGTTTAAAATCTCCAGAGGTCTTCAAGACGTGTGGCCGCCACAATCGTGCCCAAGCACATAGTAGCCACTCACCCCATAGGCATACCATGAAAATATAAAGGTTTGATAAAGGCGGCGCTTGCCTTATTTGGTGGATGGATGCACGCCGGGGCGGACAGCGGCGAATCCTCCCGGCAGCCGGGGCATATCGGCGCATACCGTGCTATCATCCCCCCATCCAATTAACGAATTTTTTCAATTAACTGAGGCGAATATGGATCTGGGAATAAAGGGCAGAAGAGCGATTGTCACGGGCGGTAGCCGGGGCATTGGATACGAGGCGGCAAAAAGATTTTTAGAAGAAGGCGCGCGGGTTTTCATCTGCGCCCGGGGGGCGGAAGCGCTTGAGGAAACGAGGGAATCGCTCGCCAAGGAAACAGGCGGCGAGGTCGTGGCGCTTCAGGCGGACACCTCTCAGGAAGGTAGCGCACAGAAAATCGTCGATGCGGCGGTGGCGGCCTTCGGCGGGGTGGATATTTTGGTGAACAACGCAGGCGAGATGAGCTCGGGCCGCTTTGACGTGCTCACCGATGAGGGTCTCCAGACCCAGCTCGACACCAAGCTCTTTGGCTTCGTGCGGATGATTCGCGCCGCCGTGCCCCACATGAAAAAAGGCGGCTGGGGCCGCATCATCAACATGATTGGCGGCGCTGGCAAAGAGCCCGACCCCTATATGTTTGTGAGCGGCATGACGAATTCGGCGCTGCTCAACCTCACGAAATCGCTTTCAGAAGAGTTGGGCGAGGCGGGCATTCACGTCAACGCCGTCTGCCCCGGCTGGGTGGACACCAACCTTTGGCAGCGCAACGCCCAGGGCCTTCAGGAAGAGTTCAAGGCCGAATCAGAAGAAGAGGCCCGCCGCCGCGCTCAGCGGCGAAACGCGCTCAATCGCTTCGGCAAGCCAGAGGAGCTCGCCGATGCCATCGCGTTTCTGTGCTCAGAGCGCGCCAGCTACATCACCGGTGTCTCGCTCAACCTCGATGGCGGCAGGTTAAAGTCTCTTTGGTAGAGCTAATCGCGAGGAGCGATTAGCTCTGTGTCACAGTGAGGACCCGCGACTTCTGTTCGTGAAGAACGATGGACTCCGTTTGTCGCGATGAGCCGCAAGCTCTGGTCACGGCGAGTAGCGCGGCGACATCTGTTTGTCGCGATGAGCGGTTAGACCTTTTGATCCCGGCTACTCCTTCGCCGGAGCAAGGCGATCAAGGCGCAGTCTGTGCCGCTCGTCGGTGAGCCGGTAGGCGCCCAGTTGAATTGCGGCGATGACGCCCAGCCCGGTTCCCCCGCCAATCAGAAACATGACAAGCATCTGATATTTAATCGCCTCCACCGGATCGACACCCGATAAAATCTGACCCGTCATCATTCCCGGCAACATCACGAGGCCAACCGCCGCCATGGCGTTCACGGTGGGGATGAGTCCGCTCCGCGCGGCGCGCCGCAAAAGTGGCCGGATGGCCCGGCCAAACGGCTCGCCCAGTGCGAGCTGCGCCTCAATCGATGAGCGCTCGCGCGAAACTTGAGAGGAAAGCGTGTTCAGCCCCAGGCTCACGCCGGTCATGGTGTTGCCTAAAATCATCCCGAACAGGGGAATCGAGTAGCGCGGGTCGTACCAGGGGTCGGCCTGAAGCTGGGTGGAGAGCGCATAGGCCGTCACGATGGCGACCGCCAAAAACATGCTAACCCCGCCAATGGCGTAGCCCCAGTTGCCCGCGAAACGGCGCTCTTGCCTGGCGCGCACCTCGCGTCCCGCGAAAAGAACCATGACCATCATCGCGCCCAGCGTGAAGGCGGGCGATGCGATTGTGAATAATGTTTTGAGAATAAATCCCATCAGCGTGAGTTGGACAATCATGCGGATGGCGGCGATGAGCAGCTGGCGCTCCAACGCCAGCCGGAGCCAGATGGAAATCCCCGCGTTGATGCAGATCAAAATCGCGGCCAAGGAGAGGTCCCAGCTATCGAGGCGGATATAGCTCATGGCGCCTCCTCGCGCACCGCGCCGCCCTCGACGATGAGTAGGCTCGACGCCATGCGCCGCGCCTGCTCGCGGCTGTGGGTGACCATCAAGATGGCGCACCCTTTCCCGAGACGGCTTTTTAACTCTTCCTCGGTGGCGCGGGTCGAATCTTCATCGAGGCCCGAGGTGGGCTCATCAAGAAGCAGCGCTTTCGGGGAGAGGAGCAGCGCCCGCGCCAGGGCAAGTCGCTGGCGCTCGCCGGTCGAGAGGCGGCCAATCTCCCAGCCGAGGCTTTCCTCGGGCAGCCCGAGCCGGGCGATAACGGCAGCGGCAGAGTCATGATCGGGGAAATGCTCTCCCACACGCTCGGCCCACCACCCCGCGTCGGCGGGAAGATAGACGACCTGCCTGCGCCATTCGGGGGCCGGGAGCGAGGAGCGTAGCGTTCCGCCCAGCGAGATTTCACCCTCGTTGGGATCGAGATCGGCCACCGCGCGCAACAAGAGCGATTTCCCTGCGCCAGAGGGACCTAAGATGGCTGCGCAATGGCCGCTATTTAGTTGAAAGTTAAAAGGTTTTAGGCCCAAGGGGGCGAGCCCCCTGATTTCGAGCATGGCCGTCTCCCGCTAGAGAAAATTGTGTGCGGCGCAGTATACGCCTTCCGCGCTGTTTTTATGTGTGCGGATAAAATTAAGAGGCAAGCTAGTGTTTTTTGTCTTGCCAACTTTCGAGGGAATACGCGAGGATAGCGAGGCGTTACAACTACTAACCGACTACACGCCGGTTTTCAGGATTTTAGGAGCCGGTCTTTATTTAAGGGAGTAAATCGAAATGGCGGATGCTTGTTGCGGAGGCGAGCAGGATAGTGGCGCTTCTGATTGCTGTGGTGATGGCGGGGATGTGAAGGCTGCCGTTCGGGAGCTTTACTCGAAAGTGGCCGAGGGCGAGGCGAGTTGTTGCGGCGGCGGCGATATGTTGATGGGAATCGATAGCCTAAAAGAGAGCGGCTACAGTGCCGAGCGTGTGGCGGATCTTCCCGATGATGTTGTGTCCTCGAACGCCGCCTGCGGCAATCCCATCGAAATGGTGGCTTTGAAGGCGGGCGAGCGGGTACTCGACCTGGGTTCGGGCGCGGGGCTCGATTGTTTTCTCGCCGCTGGCGAGGTTGGAGAATCCGGCCGGAGCATCGGCATCGATATGACCGACGCCATGCTTGCCAAGGCCGAGAGAAATCGCGAGAAAATGGGATTAAAGAACGTCGAGTTCAGAAAAGGCGAGATGGAGGCGATGCCCGTCGAGGACGGCGAGGTAGACGCCATTATTTCGAACTGTGTCATCAACCTATCGCCCGACAAGGGTGCAGTGTTCAGCGAATCGTTCCGGGTCTTGCGGCCAGGCGGGCGGTTTGTCGTCTCGGATGTCGTCATTGGAGAAGGGTTCAACCCCGAGGGCACCACCGATGAGTGGTGCGAATGCATCGCCGGGGCGATTAGCGAGGACGATTATCTTGGCGGTCTTCGCGCGGCGGGTTTTGAGGGTGCTGAAATCTTGGGCCGGCGGCCTTATCTTGTCGAGGGGCTAAAGAGCGCTATCATCCGGGCAGTTAAACCCGAATAATATTTTTTCTCTAGCCTCACCGTAATTTCTACAGCCCAAGCATCTTGCGGGCGGCCTGAGGGGTAGTCATGCCCGTGCGCACCCCGCGCGCCTCAGCCTCAGAGTTCATCACGGAAATAATGCCGTCCTCCCAGGTGCTCATCACATCGCCGATGCGCGCGCTCATCGTGCCGACGGCGGCGGCGGCGATCCCCGCCTCGGCGAGCGGGGCAAACGAGGAGATTCCCGAATCGTCCATCCCGCGCCCCGCATCGTTGGCGATCACGCCTTGTAGCTCCAGCGGGGTGACGAATTTGGCGAGTGTCGCGCCGCAGTGGGACGCCTGAACGAAAACATCGCGCGGCCTGGGCTCTTTGATCGAGCGCAGAACCGGGATGCCCCATGAGGCGTACACGGTTCCATTCTCGGTTTCTTCCATCGTATAAATTTCATCCGCAACCGAATCATCTCCCGGATCGGTGCTCTCGCGCACCGGGCCATCGAGCATGAGGCGGGCGGCCTCGGCGATGCTCTGGCCCACTTCGACTCCGAGAACTCTCGCGGCCTCGTTGAGGTGTCCAATTTTTCCGGTATAGACGGACTCGCCATCCGCCAGGCGGGCGGACATGGTTTCGCAGGCGGCGGCTGGCATGCCGAATTTGTCCGCAAGAGCGAGACCGCTAATTCCGGCCTCCTCCTTGCCAACGCCCGCCGCGTGGCTGATGCCTGCGCGCGCGCCCACCTTGAGCGCCCAGCCCAGGGTGGCGCCAGCGGCGTAGGAGCCCGACATGATCACGTCGCGCCCCGTTATCCGATCGTCGAAATAAGTCATCGAGTCGGCGTAGAACACGCGGCCCCGCCCGTCCTCATGGGCAAGTGTTATCGGATCGGGAGACATCGGGGGGCTCCTTTTCTTAGGCCGTTTGCTGGCTGCAAATGTCGAGGGCGGCGGCCAGATAGACCCGGGCGGCGGTGAGCATGTTCTCCACCGATACGTGCTCGCCTGCGGCGTGCATCCAGGTGCCTGCATCGGGATGGGTGAAGCCTCCGGGCCCATAGACAGCGCAGGGGATGTCGTAGCGGTTGAAGTGGGTCGAGTCGGCGGCGGGAAGGCGGATGACGGGCGCGGCCGAGGCGCCGGTGACTTCCTCGTGGGCGGTGCGCATTGATTTGATGATAGGAATTTCCGCGTCTATCAGCGTGGCCGGATCGTTCACGTAAAAAATAAGCTCAGCCTCGGGCATGTTCCGCTCTCCGGCAACTTGCTGGAGCACGGCGCGCAGCTCCCTCTTCACGTCATCGGCCTTTAACCCCGGTACGGTTCTCACGTCCACATAGAGGCTTGCCTCGAAAGGGTTGCGCGAAAGACGCCAGCGCAGCCCGCCCCGCACGGCGGCGATGGTGACCGAGGGGCGCTCGCCCATGAACTCGTGGCGCTCGCTGTAGCCGGGTGCCCAGTCGAGGAGGGCAGACTGGATGTGGTGAATTTCCTCGATGGCGTTGACGTGGCCCGGTTTTTTTCCGTAGGCGCTGTGGGCCATCGTGCCGCCAGCGGTGATTCGCGCCCAGATGCAGCCCATGTTGGCGTTCGAAACCTGGAGCGAGGTGGGCTCGGCCAAAATGGCATAGTCAGCGGTTATTCCGTGGGTGATGAGGTAGCGCGAGCCGGTGCCGTAGCCAGCGAAGTATTCGCCCTGGAATTCCTCGATGGGGGCTTTTTCGATCTCCCCAACCACGCCTGCAAGGGTAATGTCCCCCGGCAGGGAGATGCCTTCCTCGGCGATTGCCTCAAGCGCCACGAGGGCACAGGCGAGGCCGCTTTTCATGTTGTTGGCGCCAAGTCCCCATATCCAGCCGTCGCGGTAGACCGCCTTGGCCTTGAAGCCCTCTCCGGTGAGAAAATCCTCATCGCCATCGTAGGAGGTGTCCATGTGGCCGGTGAAGAGCAGGTTGCGGCCCTTGCCCGAGCCGGAAAGAGTGCCCACGACATTGGGCCGCCCGGCGCTGACCTCCTGGAGGGCTGTCTGGAGGCCTGCGCGGCTCATTCGCCGCTCAAGATAGTCAGCCATGTCTTTTTCGCCGCCCGTGGGGCTGGCGATGTCCACCATCTCCATTAGGGTTCGGCGAAGGGGGTCTTCGTAGATGTGGCGCTCGGCGCGTTCAAAATCGGGATGAGGCATGCTGGCTCCTCCAGGGTGCGTAACGCTATAGGCATTAAAGATAATTCAAGATAACCGAGAAGGGCCCCATGTTCAATGCGATTTTGATTGACGGGGCTTGCTCTGGTTCCTAGATTTAAGGGTATGGATGAGGATCTTCCCTCCAGCGGAATTTGTTTCCTTTATCTAGGAGGATTATACGATGCCGGTATACGAGTTCGAGTGTCATAGGTGCGGCGATACGGTGACTTTGATCCTTTCTCTGGCGGATTACGAGAAGAAAAAACCCAAATGCCCGAAGTGCGGATCGATTAAGCTTGAGCGGCTTATCACCTCGTTTGCGGTGCAAACGTCCCAAAAAAGCTGATACGCTTCGATAACAGGCTGGCGGTGTTTTACACCTGCGCGGGCGGGATGCCGCTTGCGCCTTTTTTCGTATTCGCTTTCAGGGGACGATTCACATGAACCGGAAGATTATTTTCGTCGCAGTGGTGGTTGCCGCCACTGCGGTGGTGTTATTTTTTGCGCCAAGGCCCTCAAGGCTGCCAAGAGAAGTATCGACGCTCTCAGAGTCAGAGTTTTCGCTGGCAAAGGGAGAGACCCTATTTCTTCAAAACTGTATGGTGTGCCATGGCAAGGATGCCAATGGGGCGGTCAAGGGCCCGCCTCTGGTGCACCGCATCTATGAGCCCAATCACCACGCCGACGCCGCCTTTTATCTCGCTGTTGAGCGAGGGGTTCGCCAGCATCACTGGAAATTCGGGGACATGAAACCCATGCAGTTTATAACGCGCAAGGATATGTCCTTTATTGTCGTATATGTCCGGAGTCTCCAAAAAAAAGCGGGGATTTTTTAGCGTGAATCCCAGTGCGCAAGGATTGGGCTCCCTCGATGAGCTTCGAGAGCTGAGGGAGGGGCGTCTTGCCCGAACAGTGGCACTTTGCGCCAAGGCGCACCCGTTTTACAAAAAACGCTTCAAGGATATTGGCATAGCTGCATCGGACATCAAGAGCCTCGATGATCTCGAAAAGATTCCGCTAACGCATAAAAGCGATTTTATGGCCGATCCGTCCGCCTTCTCACTCGATTCGGCATTGGCCGAGGAACTCTCCTTCGAGGAGCGTACTCTCTGGAACATCGCCTACACGACAGGCACCACGAGCGGTCGGCCCTCGCCGTTTTTCAACACCACGCACGATCAGTACCACATCATGATGCAGGCGCGCGTCTGCAACGAGGCCGAGGGAATAGGGCGAGGCGATATGATCGCCAACCTTTATCCGCTCTCGCCGATGCCTACCGGGGCATTTTTGTGCACGGTGCGCTCTGCCGAAATTCTGGGCTTGCCCATTGTGAGCGCCCTGACGGGGAGCCCGCACGCGGACTATCCGGTGCGCCGGAATCTCGATGAGGCCGTCGATGTCGTGGCCGAGGCTGGCGCGACGGTGATTTGGGGGGTGCCAAGTTTCGTGAGGCGCTTTCTTCGCCATGCCAGGGAGCGTGGCGCGCAGCTGGACAAGGCGCGAATGGTACTTACGACGGGGGAGGCCGTGAGCGAGGCGCTGGTTGAGGAATATCTTGATCACCTTCGCCACTTCGGGGCCGAGGACCCCCAGGTGCGCACCCGTTATGCCGCCACCGAGATGCAGGGCGGGCTCGTTCAGTGCGCACACGGCGCCGTGCCGCAGAATCTGGCGCCCGATCTGTATTATCTCGAAGTCGTGGACCCGGGCACCGGGCGACGCCTCCCCGAGGGAGAAGAAGGGGCTGTCGCGCTCACGCATCTACACCGCCGGGGAACGGTTTTCCTGCGCTATCTGATTGGTGATCTCATCGGCCTTAAACTCGAGGCGTGCCCGTTGTGTGGCCGCCTCGGCGAACGCATTGTGAGCGCGCCGCGGCGCACGGGCGATCTGGTGAAGGTTAAGGGAATGCTGGTGAACCCGGACATCATATTCGATTTGCTCTCGGCCGATCGGGGGGTCAGGGAGTATCAACTGGTTATCCAAAAGCGCGAGGCGGGGGACCCCGATTCGATGGACGAGCTCATCGTGCGCCTCGAGGCCGATGCTACTGAGCACGAGCGGCTTGCCCGAGAAGTGCCCGCCCTCATCAGTAAGGCGGTGATGGTCACCCCTGAGGTCGAATTCGCCGCCTATGGCGAGATTCACGATCCGATGAAGAGCGTCAAGGCGCGGCGGCTGGTGGATCTTAGGAAAAAATAAAAACACCCCGGTTGGTCTGCCGGGGCGCTTCATGTTTTGCTTTCGTAAAATATCGATTGTTCGATAAATGCTGCCTGAGAATTACACCCCCAGATACTTCATCCGTGTTTCCTTGTCTTCCAAGAGATCGCTGCTTTTCCCCTCCCAGCGGATGACGCCCTTTTCAATGAGATAGGCGCGGCTGGTGATGGTGAGCGCCATGCGAAAGTTCTGCTCGACGAGCAGGATGGCGATTCCCTTTTTTTGAATTTCCGCCAAAACGCTATGAATCGTCTCGACGTAGGCGGGCATGAGCCCTTCAGTCGGCTCATCCACGAGCATGAGCTTGGGCTCGGTTCCCAGCCCGCGCGCCATGGTGAGCATCTGTTGCTCGCCGCCGCTCAGTTGGTTTCCCTTGTTGTTGATGCGCTCTTTAAGCCGGGGAAAGAGGCTGAATATCCAGTCGAGGTGGGTGTCGAGGTGTTTTGCGCCGTCAACGGGCAGGCGGCTGATTTTGAGATTCTCGAACACCGTGAGGTTCGGGAACACTTGGCGGTCTTCGGGGACAAGGGTGATCCCGTTCAGGGAGACCGTGTGGGCCTGCGCTTGAGTGAGGTCCTCACCATTCATGGTGATTTTCCCCCTCTGGGGCGTCAGGAGCCCCATGACCGTTTTGAGCGTCGTTGTCTTCCCGGCGCCGTTTCGGCCAAGGAAGGCCACCGCCTCGCCCTCTCCAATGTTGATTGAGACATCGTGGAGGATATGGCTTAAATCGTAATACGTATTGATATTCTCGACCTGTAGCATTAGTCCCTCAGATATACGCGCTGGACATTTTCATTCGCGCGAACTTCATCGACGGTTCCCTCGGCCAGTAACTCGCCGTTGTGAAGAACCGTGATTTTGTCGGAGATTCCCATGACGATCTCCATGTCGTGCTCGACAAGGATTATGGTCAACGGATTGGCGAGGCTTTGGATGAACTGGGCCGTTTGCTGCGATTCCTCGGGGCTCATCCCGGCGGTCGGTTCATCGAGGAGGAGCATGTCGGGGTCTGTTGCCAATGCGATGCCGATCTCAAGGTAGCGCTGCTCGCCGTGGGCCAGGGTGCCGCCCAAATCCTGTCGCTTGTCGGCGAGGTTGACCCGCTCGATGATGTGGTCGGCTTTTTCGATAAGCTCTTTGTGGTCGTTTACCCCCGACCAGAGGTTGAAAGTTGTTTTCCGCGATTGCGCGGCGATGCGCACATTTTCGAGCACCGAGAGCTTCGGGAAGATATTGGTGATCTGGTAGGTGCGCCCGATGCCCTTGTGGGAGCGCTCGAAGGTGGACAAGGCGGTTACATCCTCACCTTTAAAAAAGACATTTCCCTCGGTGGCATCAAGGTCGCCGGCAATCATGTTGAAGAAAGTGGTTTTTCCTGCGCCGTTTGGCCCGATGATAGAGCGCAGCTCGCCTGCCTCGACCGTATAGCTCACCTGGTTGACGGCGATGAGACCACCAAAATGTTTGCTGAGGTTTCGCGTTTCAAGAATAGGCATTTTATGATTCCTGCGATTCGGCCGCCTTGGCGGCTTTCGCTTCCTCTAGTTTGTTCATGTAGTGCTTGGCCCGATATTCGACCGACCAGTTTCGGAGCGTGCCAAGAATGCCGTTTGGGAGGAATAGAACGATTAAGATAAATATTCCGCCAACCCAGGCTTCCCAGTACTGGAAGATATCCAGGTATTTGACGAACTCCGTGCTCATGAGCTGGCGTAGATACCAGTAAATGAACGATCCCACCACCGGGCCGAGAAATACGCCAGCCCCTCCGAACAGGGTGATGATGACGATCTGGCCCGAGGTCTGGAAGTGAATGTTTTCGATGGGCACGGTCTCGCCGTAAATAACTGCCAGCGCGCCAGCAAGGCCCGCCAGCGAGCCGCTCAACGTGAAGGCCATGAGCCGCACTTTTGCCGTGTTGTAGCCGCAGTTTCGGGCGCGATTCTCGTTCTCGCGAACGGCGCGGAGTACCTGGCCAAAGGGTGATCGCAGAATCTGCCAGACGATCGCGATAGTCAGCGCCGTCATGATGAAAATAAAGTAGTAAGTCACATTGGCATTCATGATGCCCACGCGAAGATTCAGGGTGCCAAGACGCATGTTCTCTAGTCCGCCCAGGCCGTCTGTTCCTCCGGTGATGTCGTCGAACGTCTGGGCCGCATAGTAAAAGACCATGCTCAACGCGAGAGTGACCATGGCAAAATAGACGCCTCGCTTGGAGCTGGCCACCAACCCGATCAGGTAGGCGAAAAGGGCGGACACCAAAACGGCCGAGATGATGGAAATCTCAAGGGGCGCGATGGCGAAAGTCTCAGAAATCCACGAGGGAGGGGGGGTGCCTTTTTTAAACCAGGCGTGCATCAGGCCCAGCGTATAGCCTCCGATGCCGAAGTAGGCGCTGTGGCCGAGGGAAAGCATGCCGGTGTTTCCGAGCAAAATGTTGAACGCCATTCCGAAGAGCGAATAGATGAGGATCTGAATCATCAGCGGGGTGCTGGGCACGAAGCCGCGGATGAACGAGAGCGTAGGGGTGAGCCATTCCGCAAAATCCTCGGACCAATAAATAAGGTCGTTGAGCCCCTGAAACATGAAGGGGTAGACCGCTAAAAACGCGCCGAGTATGAGGATTCCGTAGTTGTCGAGTATCTCTAATATCCGCGCACAAAAATCGCTGGACTTGAATTTTGAAGCGCTTTGGTCGGTTGCCACGCTGTAAAACCTTTCTTGGGTTCTAGTCGAATGCGCCTTCTTGTCCGAACAGGCCCCTGGGGCGAAGTATCAATATGACCGACATCAAGACGAAAAAGAGAATGTCGGAGGCCTTTTCCCAAAATTCGGGCCCGATCATGGTGCCCGAGAGATTGTTGATGACGAACGTGGTTCTGCCGATGAGCGGGGTGAGCGCCCAGAGCTGGCCGATGATAAGCCCGCCTATGACAGGGCCGATGAAGCTGCCCATGCCCCCGACCACGACCACGATGAAGGTCTGAATTAAAATGTCGTCGCCCATCGTCGGATCAACGGCGAAGAGCGGTGAAATCATAACGCCAGCGAATCCTGCCAACGCAATTCCGAGCCCGAAGGTCTGGCGCCAAACTTTTGAGACGTTGATGCCCAACACCTGGACCATGATGTTGTTGCTCGTGCCAGCCCGGATCACCATGCCGAGGTTCGTCCTGAAGAGAAGGAACCAGATCATGGCGACGAGAATAGCTGCGACGAAGACGACGAACGTTCTGTAGGCCGATACGTTGAGCGACCCGATTTCTAATATGGACCACTGGAACATGGGCGGGATGTTGAACGATTTGCCGGGACGGCCCCAAATTATGCGGACAAAATCAGGCAGGAAGATAGAGAGGCCAAAGGTGATGAGAACCCCGCGAAAGCGCTCGTTCTCGGTATTGTAAATTTGGCTGATAATGATCTTCTCGAAAAACATGCCGATGCCGAACATGATCGCTGGAACTGCCGCGAGCGCGAAAATGAAGGCGACGTTTTCGCCCAGGATCGGAGCGACAACGAGCGAGATGATGGTGTAGCCGACATAGGAGCCGAGCATATAGAAGACGCCGTGGCCGAAATTGATGATTCCCATGAGGCCAAAAATAATGGAAAGGCCCAGGGCGAGCAGTACGTAAAAACTTCCCTGGACCAATCCGAGAAACAAGTGCTGCAAGAATTCGGCGAGTTCAACGCCGCTGGCGGCCTCCACTTTATTGCTCCTTCATGCTTCCACACTTCTTGGATGAAAATATACAGAAAGGACCAGGGCGACCGGCTGCCGCCCTGGTCCGATATCTGCTTAGCTTGTAAGTGCCACTTTACCTAGCTGCGTGTGCTCGCGGCACTTTTGATGCCCTTGGCCTCGCAGGAGAGCGTGTTCTGCTCGCCCGAGGATTCGGCGACGATCTTCAGGTGGTCGAAGGGGCCCTTCATCTCGGCTTTCGACTGACCTTTGAGGAAGAATACCTGCTGGACACAAATGTGGTCGCAGGGCCGAATCGTGTTGTTGCCCTTGCTGTAGGCGAAGGTTCTGCCCTCAAGGGCCTTGGCCAGCTTGAAGTGATCCTTGGGTTTGTAGAGCTTCGTCTCCTTGGCCGTGTCGAGAATGACGCGGGTGAGGTCGTGCGCAAGGGCACCGTATCCCGAGGGTACGCGTTTTCTGCGCTTGAGGAACTTGTTGTAGAGCGACTTGGCGCCCGGATACTTGTCTTTAAGGCTCCAATGCCACATTGCGCCGGCGAGGATGCCCTCGTAGGAGCCGGGGCCGGCGGCCTCGGGGATCGTCACCTCGGTGTTACCGATGATGATCTGAACCTTTTTGTGGAGGCCAGCTTCGATGGCTTGCTTCACGAAGGCAACCTGGCGTTTACCCCAGTTGAGTACATATAGAACATCGGGGTTCGACTTGAGGATTTTCGGGAAGTTCGCCGAGTAATCCATCGCCGTTGGGAAGGGCACCCACGAGGCATGTTTTTTGGGGTCGAACGTGGCACCGTATTTTTTCGAGAGATCGGTCAACGCAGGGATAAACATCTTGGGCCAGATGTAGTCGTCTCCCAGGAAGTACCATTTCTTGCCCAGCTTGTTGTCGTTAATGTAGGTCGCAGCGCTTGCGGCGAGCTGATAGGGCGAGGTGTTCGCCGTGAAGAACAGGGGCGACATCTTCTGCCAGCTCTGGGGCGTCGAGATGATGTGCTGCGGGTAGTTTGCGTAAATAATCTTGCGCTTTTTCGAAAAACCGTTGAGCCGCATCTCCTCGGGGCCGACCATCGAGCCGGCGAGAAAGTCTACGCGGTGGTTGTCGAGAAGATCGAGGGCGTGGGTTGTCACCTGGTCCCATTTGAACTGATCGTCCCGGAAGAGAAGTTTGACCTCGCGACCATCGATGCCGCCAGCGGCGTTGACATCTTCGATGGCGATGCGCACGCCTTCAAGCTGGTCGAACGCCTCTGTGGCGTAGGGGCCGGTGGTGGGATGGATCGAGCCCCACTTGATGGGTCTGGCGCCGAGGCCTTCTTTTAGGAATGGCGTTGCAGTCTGCGAGGCGATGACGCCGCCGATAAGACCTGCACCTTTCAGGAATGACCTTCTGTTTAAACGGCTCATTTTGGGTCTCCTATCTTCCTGCTGCACTGAGTATGGACCTTCAATTCATCAAGGATGGGGACGCTTAAAAAAATGAACATCCCTCTCCAGGCTGAAAAGAAGATAACGCCACCCAAGCGCACTACGCGCCTCGAAATGGCTCTAGAAATTTCCGATATGGTCCGATAGATACTATAGATGGCATATTTGTATGTCAAGAGAATATATTCTCCGAAAACCCTCTCGGAGTCTCGTAACCATTTGATTTTGTGTCATTTTAAGGCAAAGCGCACCAATCCTTTCTATGATTAACAATGGAACATGGATAGAAAGTCCCTGGGACTCGATTTTTTTTAAACAATTATGGGGAATGTGGGCGATGTTGAATTTTTCCGGCATTCAAAAATGGTGTTTTCGAGAAGCCGTAGTCGAGCTTCTCGAAAGGTATGAGTATTCATACCAATCCGGACTCATCGCAATGGTTTCTATGTGCAAGTTGTGCTCGATGCCTCAGCAAGGCCGCGTAGAGTAATTTTTTTAGCACGCATTTTTCAATTTTTCGGATTTTATTGGATGGGCATAGAGTATTTCTCAAGAATTAGCTAGTATTACTTCGGCATGGGTAAAGTTTCCCATTGCTAGTGTTATTCTATTAGTTATATTTGCCTCTTGCTTGGAGGGGAGGGCCTCTAGACTTGAGTTGCGTTTGGATTTTTTTAAGTATTCTTTAAGGAGATGGGCTTGTTTCCTGTCGGCTCAAATGTTCAGGTAATCGGTTATCTCGATAAGAGAAAGCTCACGGCGAAGGTCCTGGGTTGGGCCGAGGGCGAGTATCTGGTCATCTCCGTTCCAACCTTTGGCGGCGAGGCGGCCAATTTGCCAAAAGACGCCGCCGTTGTTTGTCGTGGTGTCCAGGACGGTCGGATGTTTGGTTTCAAAACAAGTGTCCTACATCAGATGACCCAGCCTTATGAATATCTGTTTCTAAGCTATCCTCCTGAGATGGAAGATCTCTCAGGCTCGAAGGGATTTCGCCTCGGCTTCGATCTTCCCGCGCAAGTCATTCTCGCGTCTGCGGACATGGAGACGCCGCCGGATTCGGCTAAAGGTGTTAAGGCTTCGATTCATAACTTGAGTTCCACAGGTTGTGTCGTATCAATTCCTGATGAACTGAAGGGAAATGATTTCGATGCCGTTTTCATGTCGTTCAAGTTGCCGAACGAGAAGACGGTTCAGAATTTGCGGGCCAACGTTCGAAAAGATGTGGCGCTTCCGGATGGCGGCTCCTTTGGCGTTGAGTTCAACGAAGGCGATCCCGCTTTTGCCCCGGTTTTCGATTTTCTACTTCTGGCCAATAAAATATCGGCGATGAACGATTAGCGGTGACTGACGACGACCGCCGTCAATTTTTCTTTTCTTGATATTTCTTTTCCGCCATCGAATCTCTCGTTCCTGTGTTCAACTGCCAATTAGGTTATATTTGGTCTGCTGTTGCACCCGGCGACGGTTGTTGCGGGTGCCTTTTGGGTGGGTAGAAAAGTTTTTTTGATTCCAAGTTTATTGAAGGCGTGGGTCTCAGAATAAGGAATTGCCAATGGCACGCATCTCGAAAGCCGCCGAGCGCCGCAAGAGGCGCCAAAAAGAGCGGGAGGCGGTTTCTCCACCTGTCGCGAGCCCACCTGAAAATTCTCCGCCGCCCCCCCCGCAATCCAATACTCCCGAAATGATGCAAACCGCCATCGGCCATCACATGGCGGGTAGGTTTCAGGAGGCAGAGTCCATCTATCACCAGGCGCTCGCGCAGCACCCCGATTTGCCTGATGCGATTCATTTGCTCGGAGTGATTCGCCATCAGACGGGCAACCATGAGGAGGCTGTCGAGTATATCTCGAAGGCGATTTCTCTGAACGACTCGCAATCTGTTTACCATTCAAATCTCGGCGCCGCGCTTCTCTCTATGGGAAAAAATGATGAGGCGATAGAGCGTTTTACTCGAGCCATTGCGCTGGACCCGAACAACGCCGATGCCCATTTGAACATCGCCCGTGGGTTTAGAATACAGGGGAGGAATGCAGAGGCAGCGTCAAGTTTTAGAAAATTAATTGGACTCAAGCCCGATCTTGGCGATGCCTGTCGGGAACTGGGCCATGTCCTGCTCGCGTTGGGCGAGTCAGCCAGCGCGGCAGAGGCATTTCGGGAGGCGGTTCGCCTGAACCCGGCCGATTACGATTCACTCTATCAACTCGGCTCGAAGGCTAACATCTTAGAGGCGGAAAAACTTGTGCGCGAGGCGCTTGCTCTTCGTCCAGATGATTTGAATGCGCAGTTGTTTCTGGGTGCATCTCTTTTCGAGCAAGGGGCGTACGATGAGGCGGGCAATTGGTTTCGGAAGGTTTTGGAGACGAAGCCCGATTTCGCCGAGGCGCTCTTCGGCCTGGGTCTGATCTGCTGGGTGAGGAAAGATCTTGAGGGGTCCGTGGAATTTCTGCGGCGGAGCCTTTTGGCCAAGTCCGATTTTCAGGATGTCTATTACTATCTTGCTGCCGTTTATTCGGAATTGGGCATGATTGATGAGGAGAGAGGGGTATACCGCGATGCTCTGGCTAGATGGCCGGACAACACGGTGTTGAGGCTTCTCGTCGATACCTATTTCCCGCCAATATGTATGTCCTCCGATGAGATGGACGAGCGGCGCCGGACGATGAGAGATGCACTTGAGAGGTACGATCCGGCCCAATTGAAGATTTGGCCCAAGATTCTTCCCGTGTTCTGGCGGCCCCATTTTTTTCATATGGGATTTAGTGGCCGGGACGATTTGGGCCTAAAGTCAACTTACATGGATCTGCTGGCCCGGAGCTTCAAGGAGAATTTCCCACATTTCTATGCAGGGAGTTCCGTGGTTCCTTCTCGAAATGGAGAGCTTCCCCATATCGGTTTCGTGGCAACCGTCACAAATTCACTTTTGTTGTGGTTGAAAGGCGTCATCCGGCATATGACACCGGGGCGATTCCGTGTCTCCATCGTTTGTACAGCTATGAACCGTGCAGAGATTGCCGAGAATTTCGAGGATTTTGAAGGGCTCGAATATCTTGTCATCGATCATAATTTTGAGCACGCAGTGAATGAAATTCGAGAGGCGAATTTTGATCTGCTTTTTTATCATGAAATAGGTACCGAGCCTCTCAATTCAATTCTACCCTTCTTCAGGCTGGCGCCGGTCCAGTGCACCTCGTTTTACGGGCTAGGCAGCACCTCGGCGAATCCCGAGGTGGACTATTACCTATCGAGCGATTTGGTGGAGCCCGAGGGGGGCGAAAAACATTATCGAGAAGAGCTTGTGCGTCTTAGGTCTCTGGGGTTTTATCTTGAATGGCCCAAGAGGCCTGAATTGATGAAGGATCGCTCGCACTTCGGTTTTGATGTTTCCGAGCATATCTATGCCTGCCCGCAGGCCCTCTATAAGATTCATCCCGACCTCGACAAAGTATTTGGCGAAATTCTCCGCCGCGACCCGGCGGGTGTGCTTGTTTTGCTGGAGAGCCGGCACCCGGAATGGAATGAGATTTTGATGCGGCGGCTCCATGCGGCTTTTCCGGATGAAGCCGTGCGCGTGCGGATGCTCCCCCGGCAAGAGAATAAGGATTTCCTCAACCTCATTGCTGTCTCTGATGTGCTTCTCGACTCGATACATACTAGTGGTGGGACCTCTGCTTTCGAGACCCTGGCTATGGGCACTCCCATCGTTACCTGGCCATCCGAATTTGCCCGGGGCCGGACGACTCATGCTTTTTACGACAAGATGGGGGTGCTCGATTGCACCGCCAGCTCTCTTGATGAGTACGTTGAAATCGCCGTGCGGCTCGGCTGCGACGTTGCCTATCGCGAGGAAATTAGGAACAAAATTCTCGCTGCCAATCACCTGATTTACGAAGATGTCGAATCCGTGCATGAGCTTGAAGATTTTTTTCAGTTGGCTGTCGATAAAGTGCGGACATAGGGTGCCTCGGTTTTAAGGTTGTGTTGATTGTCTGCGGCGGTGAATTTTGCCCGAAAATATCGAAAGATGTTTTACCTCTTTTGAAGGTACAATTTTGAAAACGGAGAATTGGTGATGGCACGCTTTTCGAAAGCCGCCGAGCGCCGCAAGAGGCGCCGAAAAGAACGGGAAGCGAATTCCCCGCCTGCCGCGAGCCCGCCTGTTGATTCTCCGTCTGTGTCTCCGCAATTTGATATTCCCAGAATGATGCAAGTCGCCATTGGCCACCACATGGCGGGTAGGTTTCAAGAGGCTGAATCCATCTACCACGAGGCGCTTGAGCAGAATCCCAATCAATCCGATGCGATTCATTTGCTCGGGATGATTCGCCTTCAGACGGGCAATCACGAAGAGGCAGTAGCGTATATCTCGAAGGCGATTTCATTGAACGACTCGCAGGCTGTTTACCATTCGAATCTCGGTGCCACGCTGCTTGCCGTGGAAAAAAATGATGAGGCAATAGAGAGCTTTGCTCGCGCCATTGCGCTGGATTCGAACAACTCCGATGCCCACGAGAATTTGGCGCGGGTTCATAGAGAGCGGGGCGCGAATTCAGAGGCGGCCGATAGTTTCCAGAAGCTGCTTGCGCTTAAACCTGATCATCCTTCTGCTCATCGAGAGCTGGGCCATGTTCTGCTCGCGCTGGGAGATGCTGCCGGTGCGGCAGAGGGATTCCGCGAGGCTGTGCGCCTTAACCCGGCAGATACTGATGCGGGGTTTAATCTTGGCGCAATTTTGAAAGACGCTGGTGATCTCGATGGGGCCGAGGAGGCTCTTCGCGAGGCGCTTCGCCTTGGCCCGGACGATTTGAGGGCGCAGCTTTTCCTTGGGGCAACGCTTTTCGAGCGTGGGGCGCACGATGAGGCGCAAGGGTGGTTCCAAAAGGCGCTTGAGGCGAAACCAGACTTCGCCGAGGCGCTCTTGGGCCTTGGAGCTGTCTTTTGGCTGAAAAAGGAACCTGAGGCGGCTGAGGATCATTTGCGCCGGGCGCTCGGAATCAAGCCTGACCTTCAGGACGCTTATTTCTATCTGGCCGCCATTTATGCCGACAACGGAAAAGTCGAGGAGGAAAGCGCCATCTTCCAAGAGGCGCTGGCGAGGTGGCCGGATAATGAGTCGTTGCGGCTTCTCGTCGATATTTATTTCCCGCCGATATGCATGTCCTCAGAGGAAATGGACGAGCGGCGTCAGGCAATGAGCGATGCCCTTGATCTACATGATCCGGCCAAGCTGGAAATTAGGCCCAAGGATCTTCCCATGTGGGGCAGGCCCCTGTCTTTTTACATGTCCTACAGCGGCCGGGACGATCTTCTCCTGAAATCCAAATACGCCGACCTTTTTGCCCGTAGTTTCAGTGAGAAGCTCCCGCATCTGTATCCTCCGGCGGGGGTGATGCCGCCTTCTGGGGGAGGTAGGCCGCACATCGGTTTCGTCGCGACCGTCACCAGCTCGTTTTTGATATGGATGAAAGGCGTTATCTGCCATATGACTCCGGGTCGCTTCCTGGTTTCCATCGTTTGCACGCCCGAGAGCTACGCCACCATCTCCGGGCACTTTAAAGAGGTGAAAGAACTCGAATATCTCATCATCGATCAGAATTTCGAGCAGGCCGTGAACGAAATCCGGGCGGCGAATTTTGACCTGCTTTTCTATCATGAGGTAGGTTCGGATCCGGCCAATTATTTTCTTCCTTTCTTCCGGCTGGCGCCGGTCCAGTGCACATCTTTTTATGGATTGGGCAACACCTCGGCGAACCCCGAGGTGGACTATTACCTGTCGAGCGATTTGGCCGAGCCCGAGGGAGGTGAGGCGCACTATCGCGAGGAGCTTGTGCGCCTCAAGTCGCTCGGGTTTTATCTCGAATGGCCCGAGATGCCCGAGTTGATGAGGGAGCGCGCGCACTTCGGTTTTGCCGCCTCCGAGCATGTCTATGCCTGCCCGCAGGCCCTCTATAAGATTCATCCAGATCTCGACGCCACATTCGGCGAAATTCTCCGCCGTGATCCGGCGGGGGTGATCGTCCTGATCGAGAGCGGGCGACCCGAATGGGACGAGGCCCTGATGAGCCGGCTCCGGGCGGCCAATCCGGTCGAAGTGGATCGGGTGCGGATGCTTCCCCGGCAGAAGAAAAAAGATTTCCTCAACCTTATTGCCGTCTCTGATGTGCTTCTCGATTCGATTCACGTAAGCGGAGGAACGACCACTTTTGAGAGCCTGGCGACCGGCACCCCGCTGGTTACATGCCCGGGTGAATTCGCCCGCGGGCGGTTCACCTATGCCTGCTATCGAAAGATGGGAGTGCTCGATTGCGTGGCTGGCTCGCTTGAGGAGTACGCCGATATCGCCGTGCGGCTCGGGTGCGACCCGGTCCTGCGCGAGTCAGTTAAAAATAAAATTCTCGCCGCGAATCATTTGCTCTACAAAGATGTTGATTCTGTGCACGAGCTTGAGGAATTTTTCCAAATGGCCGTCGAGCGAGCCCGTGGCTAGTTTTTTTGTTGATGCGCGTAGTCTCGCATATCCTTCAGGGTGTTTTTCTTAAGCGGAGTCTAATCGGTAATGGCAGCCCAAGCTTTTCTTTCGTTTCAGGGCGGCCTGGGCGATGAGGCGACCGCAAACGATTAAATTCCGTGCCTCGATAATTCCTTGGTTGACGCCCCCGGGCAGGGTGGATTCGAGCTGGTCCAACTCCTCGATGGCTTCCCTGAGCCCCGCTTTCGAGCGGACGATTCCGACGTGGTCCCACATGATATTTTGTGTCTTTCTTTTTGCGCCTGACCGCGCTTTGGTGTGCTTGTGTTCGGGGGTGGAAACTTCCCGTATCGGGCTTTTCAGGCACTTCAGGGTTTTCAGGATTTCGTTGCTGAAAACGAGGGATTCGAGAAGAGAATTACTGGCCAGACGATTTGCGCCGTGAACACCCGTGCAGGCCACCTCTCCGAAGGCGAATAGATTTTTCAGCGATGTTTCCCCTTGAAGGTTTACCTTCACTCCCCCGCAACTGTAATGGGTGGCTGGCGAAACGGGTATGAGATCCCGCGAGAGATCAAGGCCGTAGGTTTTCATCTGCCGGGAGATGATGGGGAAGCGTTCCGCGAGGAAGGCGGATTTCTTGTGGGTTATATCGAGGTAGACCGGGCCTTTGCGAAGCTCAGAAAAAACCGCTCTCGAAACAATGTCTCTGGGAGCGAGTTCTTTTAGGGGATGGATGTTTTGCATGAAACGCCTCCCCTCGGCGTTTTTGAGGTAAGCGCCCTCGCCGCGCAGGGACTCAGATAAGAGGAATGAACGTTTGTCCTTGAGGTCCAGGGCCGTGGGATGAAACTGAATGAATTCCAGGTCTTTCAACTCGCACCCGGCGCGCGCCGCCATGGCAACCCCGTCGCCAGTCGCAACAGCAGGATTGGTCGAATATCGGTAGAGTTGTCCCAGTCCGCCCGTCGCCAAAATTGTGGCTTTGGCGAAAACGTTATGTATTTTATTTTCCTTCATATATTGCACGCCGTAACATCGATTTCCTCTAACGATGAGATCGATGGCCATGGCATTTTCTTGAAAAGTGATTTGTGGGTGCCGCCGTACCCTTTGCACCAGCGATTGTTCGATGGCCTGCCCCGTCTTGTCCCCGACATAGGCGATCCGCGAGGTGGAATGGCCGCCTTCGAGCGTTAAGGACAACGCCTCACCGGTTTGCTGAAAAGGAACGCCCTGGGCGGAGAGTTCCAGCACCAGGGCAGGGCCCCTTTTAACCATGAACTTCACCGCTCGTTTATTGTTGTGGTAGCCACCCGCTTTTAGTGTGTCCTCATAATGGGAATCGAGCGTGTCGGATTGGTCCAGAACTGCCGCAATACCGCCTTGTGCATAATTAGTGTTCGATTGGCGAATCGTTTTTTTCGTGATGACAAGGACGTTTCCGAACTCGGCGGCTTTTAGACTGAAATTTAGGCCGGCGATTCCCGAGCCGATAACGATGAAGTCAGTTTTCATATGCGCTTTCGTTTTAATTCTTAAATCGGTGTGGAAATTGTAGGCATCCAGATATTCGGGTGGACGTCGGCTTCTTGGTAGGCGGCGATGTCCACAGGGATATCCTACATACCATTCCTTATGAGAAATGGAAAGAATTTCACGGTAACATAGAAAAAAATCCGCTCAGAGATGGCCGTGCAGTCGAGTCGGTGTCATGGCGGGTGGATGAAGAAATACAAGGCGGGGAGCCCAATCGGCCCCCGCCTTGCTCGTTTTACTTGGAAAGATCTTCGGGAACGCGGCCATCGCCTTGAGGGCGGCGTCTTGAAAACTCGTGTCCACGAACTGATCGGATGATAGTTTTTTCATGAGTTGCTTGTAGTCCAGGCCGCCCGTCACGACGAAATCGAAGGCTTCTTTGGTGACGCCGTCGTTCTGGCTCCAAGATTTGAGATCGAGAAGGGTATCGTAGCCCTTGGAGAGATACTTGGGTTTCACCTTCATGTGTTTTTTGGCGACGGCCAGTGTCTTGGCCTTGTGTTTCACAATGTAGCGGTTCACGTCGATATAGGTCTTGATCAGGTTAATCACGTCCTTGCGGTTCTTCTTAAGAAAGTCGTTGTGGATCGACATCCAGAAGAAGGGGTACTTCGGCAAGAGCTTGGGGATATTCGCGAGGACATGGAGGCCGCCTGGTAGACGGACTCAACGTGCATGACGGCGGCATCGATTTTTCCAGCGATGAGCGCCTTGCGCCGCACGCCGCTGGTGCCGATGGGCATTACCATGGGAAGGCCGAGCTCGAACTGAACAATATTATGAAACACTAATAGTGACGATTCCACTGAACTAATTTTAGAGTTTGGATTAATGCGAGATATTAAAAAAAGTATGGCTACTTCACCGTGATGCATACTTGACTGAAATGATGTAGTATCTGAAATATCATGTAGTTACCTCGGTGTGGGTTTTGATTGAATCGACACGGGTTGGTTAGTAATTGAAATTATGAAGTTTGTGAAATATGTTGGTTCTTAAGAACTTTTACTTGGGATTGAAGGGTTAGCTCGGGAAAGTGAATTTATGGCCGCAAGGGTGAACGCGAAGAAGAAAACTGTAGCGAAGAGGAAAACTGTAGCGAAGAGGAAATCTGCGGCCAAGGTAAAGCGCCCGGCGAAAAAGAAGTCCTCGAAGCCGGTTGAACTCAACATGGGCGGCATGAAGGAGTTGCTTGTCGAGACTTCTCCCGACGGCATTGTTGCAGTGGATCGTAAAGGTGTGGTTCGCTACCTCAATGCCGCTGCGCAAAAATTACTCCACACCAAGTCGGCTGAGATGGTGGGCCAGAAATTCGGTTTGCCCATAGATACGAACCGGCCCCAGGAAGTGAGCATCGCCGAATCCGACCATCAGGAAATAGTTGCCGAGATTCGCACGACGGAAGCTAAGCTAGGTCGGGAGAAAATCTATGTTGTTTCCCTCCGGGACATCACCGAGCGGGCAAAGATGGAGGCACAGCTTCGCGCCCTCTCGGATGTGGACCCGCTGACGGGACTACTCAACCGCAGGGGATTCCTCGATGCATCGCAACGGCAACTGAACCTGGCCAAACGTCAAAAATGGGGAATGTCGCTTTTCTTCCTCGACCTGGACGGTCTTAAGTGGATTAATGATGAATATGGCCATCTCGAAGGGGACCAAGCGCTGATCGAAACGGGCGCCATCCTTCGAAAGACGGTTCGTGGCCCGGATCTCATTGGCCGGTATGCGGGCGATGAGTTTACGATACTGGCGTTTGAGGGCACCGATGATCTTGACGCAGGCGATAAAATCACCACGCGTCTAAGAGAAAATCTCGACGTCCATAACGCGCGCAAAAGAGCGGGCCGAAAAATCTCGTTCAGTATTGGAGTCTCAAAATTTGATTCTGATAACACCGCCTCCCTTGAGAATTTAATAGATGACGCCGATTACAGAATGTATGAGGAAAAACGCCAGAAGCGGCGCACACGCTGAATTCGCTACTAAGTTTTCACCTCACCAAAATTTTCCAGCCTGGTTCTGATAATCATCTGCTTTTAAATCAAGCAAATTAAAACAAATCCTCGGGCACGGGGACTTCCTTGTATCGCTCGGGGGCGAGGGGGCTGTCCGGCTCGATGCCCATCATCGGCATGTAGTGGTAGGCCTGCCGTAGATGCTGGATGGCGTGTCCGAGCGCAAGCTCGATCAACTCGTGCACGGTAATGGGGCCCATGTAGCTCTCCACTTTTTTCGAGAGCCTATCGCTGTTGCCTAAAAAAGCGGCTAGCTCGGGCTCAATCTGATCGCCGTAGGCGCAGATGTCCGCCTGGGTGTGATAATTTTGAGAGAGCGTCTCGTAGCGCCGAACCATGTCCTCGGTGTAGGCGCCTCCTTCCCATGCCTCCATGCCAAGTATCGGGCGCTCGAAGCTGTGCCACAGTAGCTGGCGCATTGAGCGCGGTCGGCCGGGGGAAATCCAGTCGAGTTGTTCGAGTGAAAGCTGGTTCACTGCGCGCTTTAGGGCATCGAACACCAAGCGGTACACTTCCATCATTTTCTCGGGGTGCATTGGCCCCCCTGCCTTGGGGTCGATCCCGAAGGTCTCGCAAAGATCAGCGACGTTGTAGCCCACTACCACATCTTCCCCGCGCACCGAGACGGGAAGCGCCTTGATGCCAAGTACCCGTAGCTCTGCCATCGCCTCGGGATCGTTCGTGCAGTCGCGGTTAATGACTTCAATTCCATTGGCCGAGAGAAACTCTCTCGTTCGCGCACAGGTGTATCAACCGTGGCGTGTGTAAACCTTGACCGCTTCCATGGCCTAGCTCCTTTGATGGGTTTAAGATAGGGATATGATTTTGAAGGAAATTTGAAGTTTTTGCCATGGTGTAGAGATTGGTACAGACATACACCCGTCCCACTTGAGGTGGCTTCTATGAGCGGCACTCGTCTTCCCTGGCTCGTTAAAGGCGATATCGATGGGTTTTTCGGGCTCTGGATGGATAACATCGTCCAGCTTCTTTTGATCGTCTCGTTGTTAAAAGGTGTTTTGGGTTTCTCCGACTCCCTTATTTTCGCTCAAGTGCTCCCGGCGGCGGCGCTGAGTATTTTGGGCGGCAACCTTTTTTACACCTGGCAGGCGCGCAGACTTGCCGAGCGCGAGGGCAGAGAGGATGTCACGGCGCTCCCCTATGGCATCAACACGGTGAGCCTTTTCGCTTTCGTGTTTTTTGTGATGCTTCCGGTGAAGATTGCCACCGGAAGTGCGGAGGCGGCTTGGCGGGCGGGCATCGCCGCCTGCTTCGTGAGCGGTGTTATTGAAACGGCGGGAAGTTTTGTGGCGGGCTGGGTGCGCCGGGTAACGCCTCGTGCCGCACTTTTATCAGCGCTCGCCGGCATTGCGGTGACTTTCATCTCGATGGATTTCGCCCTCAAGATTTGGGAGCGCCCGCTGGTCGCCATGGCGCCCCTTGCCATTATCTTTCTTCAATATTTTGCCAAAATGCGGTTTCCCTTTGGCCTGCCCGGTGGCCTCGCGGCCGTAGCCGCCGGAACGATACTCTCGGCGGGGATTTATGGTCTTCCCGGGGGAATCCCGACGCCGGTGGGGTTGGCGCCGCCGACCAGTTCGCTCGGTGCGCTGGCGAGCGTGATGATCAGCCCCTTGATGTGGGACTACCTGGCGATATCGATACCGATGGGCCTGATGACGCTGGTGGGCAGCTTGATGAATCTTGAGAGCGCCGAGGCGGCGGGCGATCGATTCGATACGCGAAGCTCGCTTGTGGTCAACGGCGCGGGCTCGATTCTGGCCGCGATGTTTGGTAGCTGTTTTCCTACTACGCTCTACATCGGGCATCCCGGCTGGAAGGGGCTGGGCGCACGCTCGGCCTATAGCACCCTGAACGGCGTGGCCGTGGCGATTTTATGTCTGACGGGCTCCATAGCCACGCTGGCCAGCCTGATTCCGAACGAGGCGGTGATTGCCATCCTCCTTTGGATAGGAATCATCATGGTGGGCCAGGCGTTCTCTGCCACGCCCGCCGAGCATGCCCCGGCTGTAGCGCTGGGGTTCATCCCAGCCATAGCCGCCTGGGGGTTGTTGATGACGCAAACGGCCCTCCGAGCCGCCGGAACGAGTATTCACAAGCTGGGCACGAATGCGCTTGAGAGCGCAGGTTTTCACATTTCGGGAATGATTTCGCTTGAGCGTGGTTTCATCTTTACGTCGATGATACTTGCTGCGATGGCTGCGGCGCTCATTGATCGAAGGCCATTACGCGCTGCTGGCTGGGCCATAACGGCGGCGGCCTTGACATGGTTCGGTGTCATACACGCCTGGGAAATAACGCCGGATGGCGTTGTCAGCCCCTTTGGGTGGGCGAGGGCGCCAGGTGTTGCAGGTGGATACATCGCCATGGCGGCGCTTTTCGTCTATTTCGGAAAGAGTTTTCGTGACACTTCACACGCCGAGGGCAGAGGAGAGGGTAAATGAGCGAGTCACCCGACACATTTGATCTTGTCTGCATCGGCGGTGGAGTAGGCGGTCTGGTGGCCTCGGTGGGGGCGGCGCAACTGGGCGCTCGGGCGGCCATTGTTGAACGGGGAAGTTTGGGCGGCGATTGCCTGAACTTTGGTTGTGTTCCCTCAAAGGGGCTGATTCACGCGGCGAGGCTGGTAGACCAGGCTCGGCGGATGGGTGAGTTTGGGGTTGAGGTGGGTGAGGTGCAGGTCGATTTCCCGCGCGTGATGGAGCGAATGAAGGCGTCGCAGGCGAAAATCGGAGAGCATGATGCGCCTGCTCGATTCGAGGGGATGGGTATCGAAGTCATCTTCGGTGCGGGCCGATTTACGGGGCCCGATACCTTTGAGGTGGCTGGTCGCCAGATAAGGGCGCGCCGGTTTCTTCTCGCCACCGGAAGCTCTCCCTTTGTCCCCGAGGTGCCAGGCCTGTCGGATGTTCCCTACCTCACCAACGAAACCGTTTTTGATTTAAAGGAGCAGCCGAGACGACTGGCTGTTCTTGGTGCGGGGCCTATCGGCCTGGAGTTGGCGCAGGCGTTTCAACAGCTCGGCACCGAGGTCGAGGTCATCGAGATGATGCCCAAGCTTCTTCCCAGGCTTGACCCTGAAATGGCTGAAGTCCTCCGGGCGGCTCTTGAGGAAAGTGGCCTGCGCCTCCATTTTGAGACGAAAGTAACCCGCGTGGAAAAGCGGGGTGACGAAATTTCACTCGACGCAGATACCCCTGACGGGGGCCGCTCTTTTTCGTGCGATGCCCTTTTGGTGGCGGTTGGTCGAAAGCCTAATGTTGAGGGCCTCGGTCTCAATGCCGCCGGGGTGGCGCATTCGCCTCGCGGGGTGGAGACCGACGAGAGGCTTCGTACGTCGAGCCCGCGAATCTACGCGGTGGGAGACGTTCGCGGCGCCTATCAGTTCACCCATGTTGCCGAGTATGAGGCGGGCATCGCGCTCAGGAACATGTTGTTTAGCGAGCCATTTGGTATTCCACTTCCATTTTTGAAGAAAAAAGCGTCCTATCATGCTGTTCCGTGGGCAATATATACGAGCCCCGAGGCCGCGCATGTCGGGATGACAGAGACCGAGGCGCGAGAGAAGCTGGGTGAGGTGCAGGTGCTCCGCTTTCCAATGTCCAGGGTTGATCGGGCGATCATCACAGGAGAGGAGTCGGGATTCTGCAAGGCGATCTGTGATTCGAAAGGCCGCCTTGTTGGTGCAGATTTGGTAAGCGCCTCTGCCGGGGAAATTCTCCATGAATTTGCCCTGGCTGTGCGAAAAGGGCTTCACGTCCGGGAAGTCGTGGATACGATTCACGTCTATCCGACTCTGGCTCAGATCAACAAGCGGGCGGCGGGGCAATTTTATGCCCAAAAACTATTTACCCCGAATTTTCGTAGAAAAATGAAAAAGATATTTGGCCTTAAGGGAGGGTCTGAAGTTGTGGATCCCATGGGATTGGATACCGATGAGGACCGGAAATCAACTTGAAAAACTATAAAACGTACAGAAAAAACAAAATTTAGTAAAATATATTGTATACATCGCAATTATCTAGAATAATCATTGATTTTTAACGCTTTTTCCCATTCCATGAATTCGCCGAAATAAAAAAACATGCTATTATTTTTGGTGTAATTTTTTCTGTTGTTTGTGATTTTGCAACAGTAAATTTTTTCGGTTTTCAGTAGGCGGTCTCAGAAATAGTCCTATATTGGATGAGGTTGCTACATATAAGGATTATTTTACGGGGTTCATATCCCGCATTCATTTGGCAGTTTCTTAGCCCGAGCCTGCCTGAGGGGGTTTTGTACTATGAGCGGAACCAACGGCAAGGCGTTTCCATATCCTGGCATACCCACCACATCTGATGGTGCCGGTGCGGTGGCCTGGGTGGAAACCCATATTACACAAGGCGCCTGCGCCTACCCGATTACAAGCTCGACCACCATGGGGCAGGGTTATCAGGCCGAGGTGGCCAACGGGAAGGAAAATTTGTGGGGCGAAAAACTCTTCTTCCTTGAGCTTGAGAGTGAGCATTCGAGTGCCAGCACCTGCGAGGGCTATGCCGTCGCAGGGGGACGTGTTTCAAACTTCACCTCGGGACAGGGCCTCATCTTGATGAAGGAGGTTCTCTATACCATCAGCGGCAAACGCCTTCCGGTGGTGTTTCACATCGGTGCCCGGGCGTTGACCTCCCAGAGCCTCAACGTCCACGCGGGCCATGATGACGTGATGGGCGTCACTGACTGCGGCTGGTCGATGTTCTTTGCCCGAACGGCTCAAGAAACGGGCGATCTTGCCCTGATCGCCCGCCGCGTTGCAGAGGACAGCGAGACCCCGGTTCTCAACATCCAGGACGGCTTCCTCACCACCCACACAGTCGAAAACGTCTCCCTTCCCGAGCCCGAGTTTATGAAGTCCTATATTGGCCCGGCAGGGGAGAAAACGCCGAACCTGATGGATTTCGATAATCCCATCATGAGTGGCGTTGTACAGAACCAGGACGCCTATATGAAGGGCAAAATTGCCCAGCGCTATTTTTACGACAAAATCCCCGGCATCGTGAAAAATGCGATGGATGAATTCTACGAGGCCACCGGTCGCCGCTATGACATGGTGGACTCATACCGGATGGAGGATGCTGAGTACGCCTATGTCGGAATGGGCTGCTACATGGAAACAGCTTGCGCCACGGTTGATTATTTACGCGAGCAGGGCGTCAAGATTGGTTTGGTGAACGTTACGGTATTCCGGCCCTTCCCGGGAGCAGAGTTGGTCGAGGCCCTCAAAGGTGTAAAGGCGTTCACGATTCTTGAGCGGCTCGATGTTCCTAACGCCCAGTCGAATCCGCTGACAGCCGAGACAAAAGCGGCTTTCTCGGATGCTTTGATCGGAAGCGAGGGATACGCTGCTATTGACCGCATTCCGGTCGTGTTCTCTGCCTCGGCGGGTCTTGGCAGCCGTGATGTTCGGCCTGGCGATCTTATTGCCGTGGCGCACAACATGATGGAAGGCGGAGAGGGGAAGCGTTATTTCTCCATCGGCATCGACCACGCCACCGCCCTCGAACCCATGGAAGACCCGGATCTTCGTCCGACCGGCTCGTTCTCAATGCGCGGCCACTCGGTCGGCGGATATGGCTCGGTTACGACGAATAAGGTCATCGCCACCATCGCGGGCGACACATTTGGCCTCAATGTCCAGGCCTATCCCAAGTACGGCTCTGAGAAAAAAGGCCTGCCGACCACCTACTACCTGACTATCGCAGAGGATGTGATTCGGACTCACTGCGAGTTGCGCCAGGTCGAGTTCATCCCTCTAAATGATGTAAACGCGCTTTATGCCGGAAACCCGCTTCAGGGGCTCAGCGAAGGCGGAATGGTGTTCATACAAACACCTGAAAATGAGCCCGAGGCGGTATGGGAGAATATTCCCCAGTCCGCGAGGAGCGCCATCCGGGCCCGGAAGACGCGGATCGTCTACATGGACACCGTTCAGGTTGCTCGTGAAATCGCTAGTGATCCTTCGCTTGAGCAGCGCATGCAGGGCATCGTGCTTCTTGGAATCTTCCTTAGCTGCACACCCTTCGCTAAAGAAAAAGGCATTAGCGAAGAAGAAGTTTTCGCTAGCGTTGAGAAATCGATTCGCAAATACTTCGGTCGCCGCGGCGAGCAGGTCGTCAAGGACAACATGGAATGTGTCCGGCGCGGCTACACCGAGAATAAGGAAATTCCCCAAGAGTTGATCGAAACAGCAAGTACACTGGAAATGGTGGGCTAAAAATCAGCCCAGGTTTCTCTAGATAAAATACTCGGCTCCTGCCAGCAATTGGCTGGGCCGCTTGTATCAGGAGTCAATAGATGAGTGAAAAAGGCGCAGGGAGCGTAGCGGACGAGACTTTCTTAGATATCGGAGATTTTAACGAGCGCATCGTAGGCGCTTATAACGACGGTTCGGCCGAGCTAGGGATTGAGGCCGATATTCAGATGGCCCGTAGTTTGGTTCCCGCCGGAACCGGCGCGTTTCGCGATTTTAGTTATATTGCCCCCGATATTCCAGAATTTTACAACGACAAATGTGTGGGATGTATGGACTGTGTGACCGAGTGTCCGGATACGGCAATTCTCGGCATAGCTGTCGGCGAGAAAGAGCTTGAAAGCCGGCTGGCCCAGATTCCTGACGAAAAAGATCGCGAAACGATGCGCCTGCGCTTCTCAAAGACCAGCAAGTTTCATAAGCAGGCCGAGAAAAAAGGTCTCGATGGCGCCATGTTCGGCATCTTCGTTGACCCTTCCAAGTGCAAAGGTTGCGGAGAGTGCGTTGAAGTATGCGGCTCCCACGAATCTTTAGGCATGATGCCGAAGACGAAAGAAAATCTTGAAGAATTTAATTCGAGTTGGGACTTTTACAAATCCTTGCCCGAGACGCCCAGCGAATATGTTAACGAAAAATTTCTCGCGGACATGATGCTCACCGAGCGCTCGCTGATTTTTGTGGGTGGGGCAGGTAGTTGCATGGGCTGCGGTGAGGCGACGGCTCTTCGGATGATGACGGCTGCCACTGGATTTCAGTACGGCGTAGACGGCATGGGTATTGTCGCCTCGACGGGCTGTAACACAGTTTACACCAGCACCTATCCCTACAATCCCTATCGAGTGCCCTGGACGAATTCTCTTTTCGAGAATAGCCCGGCCGTTTCGATGGGCGTGCGTGCGCGCTGGAATCAGCGAGGCATGGAGCATAAAAAACTCTGGTGCATTGGTGGCGACGGCGCGATGCTGGACATTGGTTTCCAGTCGCTCTCGCGGATGC
>JABJAL010000066.1 GCA_018669005.1 Nitrospinaceae bacterium | reverse complement strand
TACCGCCGCCGCCGCGCACCGTTCTGTTCAGACGCATCGTGGCGTAGGGAGGTAGCTCTTCGAGAGGAACCGCAGTGATATCCTCCCAGGTCAGCGTGTCATTCTCAGCGTCATTGAACTTGTGGTTGTACTCATCCCGATGGATGCAGCGGCCGCTGGGGGTGTAATATTTCGCAGTCGTTATCCGAATTCCTGCCCCGCCACTAAGCGGTATGATGGTTTGTACCGAACCCTTCCCGAATGTCTTTCGTCCAATCAACAGGCCACGATCCAAGTCCTTAAGCGCACCGGCCACTATCTCCGAGGCACTCGCACTTCCCTTATTCACAAGAACTATTATGGGCTTATCAAACCATGCCCCATGACCATGGGTTCGAAAATACATTGTCTGACTACGATGACGTCCCCGAGTGAACACCACCATACTTCTCTCGGGCAAGAAACGCTCTGCCACCCGAACGGATTGCCGAAGAAGACCTCCGGGATTATTCCGCAAATCAAGAACAATCGCCCTCACACCAGAATTGCGAAACCGCCTCAATGCCGTACCTAGTTCATCGGATGTACGCTCATGAAAAGCGGTAAGCCGAACATAGCCAATATCTTCAGCCATTATGCGGGATTTAACACTTCTTATCTGGACAACAGCACGAACAACGACAAACTCTTTTGGCGAAATCCAGGCTTGCCGGGTAATACCAAGACGGACAGCAGTACCAGGCGGCCCCCTCATTTTTTTTACGGCCTTTGAAAGTGACCACCCCTTAGTAGATTCGCCGTTAACGAGCGCAATAACATCTCCAGGTTGCAGTCCCACCTCGAAGGCTGGTGTGTCCTCAATCGGAGAAACAATTGTTATTTTTTTATCCCGCGTTGTAATTGTGATGCCGAGACCACCGTACCGCCCCGTGGTCTCCACCTGCATTTCCCGGTAAACATCGGGTGGAAGAAAAGCGCTGAAAGCATCTAGCGAATTGAAAATAGCACCTAACGAATCGTACATTACCTTGAGATCACTACCTGAACTTCGCTCGGAACCAACTTTAGAAAGTGCGAAACGGTATGCCCTTTCCATGGCGGCCAGTCCCTCCGAGCCACCAGCGCCAAAGCGAACAACCATCTCCTCACCACCGGCCCGCAATGTATAGCGCCCAGAATCCATTCGAATTACTTCGAGATGTTTTTTCCCAATAGACTTTTGGATGCCGGTCAAGCCCGCGCCAAAAACCTTATTCATATTAGGCAGGGAAACGTAGTTTTCTTCTATCTGGGAGACCGTCTCACGCAAAAGCTTAATGGCTGTGCGCTGCTCTTTCGTTAATTCTGGAAGATTAAGGCGGGAGCTGGCAGGTACGAGGGTAGAGAGAATAAATAGCAGGGCAAACAAATACGCAGCTATGGCGGCCCTTCCATAAGAAAAACGAAGTCGGTGCATTTTATTCCACCCCTCCAGCTTTCAACTCTCCACCTCGCCACTGGCAACGTGCAACATGCAACATGCCGCACATAACCTCACCAGCCGCTGTCGACCCCAAAAGTCCTTCAAAATCATATAGGTTTAGTTCGCTCTAGGCCAAATACCCAAAAAGACGAGCTAAAGATTTGAATTATATACCTTTTTTGCGACAAGAGTTAGTTCTATTTTTCGCTATTTTCTAACCGCTTTAGATATTCCCAATTTCATATCACTCGGTCTGGCACGCCCATACGCGGATTCTTGAAAAAGTAAATATGCGTCACTGCCGATTCCACGACCTCCGTGTCGTTTTTGCCAGCATCCTCGCAAAGCGGAACCTACCCCCCAAAATAGCCCAGCGCCTCATGGGCCATGCGAATATATCCATGACCCTGGACCTGTATGCCCGATTCTCGAGGGACGATGAGCCAATTCTGGACGAATGCTTAAATATCAATATTTTACATGTCGCATCCACTTCAAACGACTACAATAGTCGCCAACTGGATTCAAGCGCCAACCCGTCTCAGCCAAACTCCGGCAGCCCATGGCCACGCCTGAGCATCGGCAAAGGCCGGCTCAACACAAAAAAAGCCTCATGCATTACCAACGGGGTAGGGGTGAGATCGAACAAGGAATAAAGCACCGGGGGCCCCTCGCGGGCGGATAACACCACAAAGGGGCCCCCGGAGTTTAAGCTACTCCGGATCACGCATTACAAGAACAGGGCAATGCGCATGGCGTATCACATTCTCAGCCACCGAGCCGAGGAAAAGCCTTGGGAGTCCGGTGCGCCCGTGAGTGGCCATCACAATCAGGTCAAAATCACCCTTCTCGGCCATATCGTTCACCACCCCCACCGGCTCACCCCAAACCATTACTCGCTCAACCTCGCCTTTAATACCCGCCTTCTCGATCATCCCATCAAGAAGCTTCTCGGCATCCGCCGAAATTTCCTCGCGCACCTTCTTCCAGTCGATGTACACCTCATAAGGAACCGACGTCTGAGGCTCGACCATGACATGCACCACCGTGATCTTCGCCCCGCGCAGCTCGGCGATCTCCGCCGCCGACTCAAGCGCCTTCCTACTGAAGTCAGAAAAATCAACCGGCACAAGAATTTTTTTCGGCTCAAACCTTTTCATGACCACCTCCCTTTCCTCCCTTACGCAGCGGAAATCGGTTGTCTGCTCCCCCCGGCCACCTTCCCGGAGGTTCGGAACAGAAGAACCGGAACGCTCGCGCTCCTGAGAACTTTTTCGGCCACGCTACCCATCACCAAACGGGCCGGTCCTGTCCTTCCATGTGTCGCCATCGCCAACAGATCAAAATTCCCTCGCTCAAGATGACCCACAATCTCCTCTGCCGGAAACCCATACCGCACAGCCGTCTTCACCTCGATACCCTCGGCCCGCAGTGCCTCGGCAACCTGGGTGAGATATCCTTCCGCCTCCTCTGTCACCTTGATCTGTGACTCACTCGGATCCACTCCAGGAAACACCAACGCAAATGCCACCCGCAGGAGTACGACCTTAGAGCCATGAATCCCGGCGAGCTCTCGAATCCCGCCGAGCGTCTCCTCGGCCAACCTCGACCCATCCAGGGGAACAAGAATTTTCTTAAACATCACCAACGCCTCCTTCCACTTGCATCTGCTAGTTAAGCGTCGCGGCAAGCGAGGCCTCACTCAACGTGAGCATAGGAACCGGCGATTTCGCCACGAGCTTCTCAACAACACTCCCCATAAGCACATGCGAAACCCCTGTGCGCCCATGCGTCGAGACCACAACAAAATCGATATCGTGCAGTTTGATGGCGCGAAGTATTTCCTCAACAGGCTCGCCCGAAACGATGTGCTCCTCGTGCTCAAGCCCGGCAAGCCCGATGTCACTGCCTACCTCCTCGACCATCTCCTTGGTTTTCGCGCAAACTTCCTCGCGCATCAAGTTCCAGTCCTTCCCCTTTTGCGCATAAACCTCGACAATCTCGGGGGGAATAACGTGAAGCGTGATGAGCTCTGCGCCAAAGACATTGGCCATGGTGGTGGCCCACTTGAGTTCCTCTACACTGCGCCCCGAAAAATCGATGGGAGCGAGAATTTTCCGGATTTCCATAACTCGACCTCCTGCACATAAAAGGAGTTTCTCTGTCTCTGATATAAAGAGAGGCAATTCATGTGCCACAGCGCCGAAAAACTTAATCCCTCGTAACCATTTGTTTTTTATGATTAAATTTAATCAGGTGATTTAATGAAAATTGCGAAAAAACTAACTTGTGGCAAAATGCCCCAAACTGCCTCCAGGATGGGGCACCCTAGTGGGCCATTCAAATTCCTTTCCGCCGCAGGCCACCCATGATTTCCATCGTAATACCCGCGCTTAACGAGGCCGAAGGAATAGGTCCGTTTCTAGATGCGCTCAGCGAGCAGGCGGGGGTTTTTGAAATCATCGTCTCAGATGGCGGAAGCTGGGACGCCACCCCCCAGATAGCGGCCGATAAAGCCCGCCTCATCACCTCACCGCCCGGAAGAGCTGCGCAGATGAACCAGGGCGCAGCAGCCGCAAAAGGAGACATCCTGCTCTTTCTCCACTCCGACACCCTGCTCCCTCCTGGCGCGCTTTCGTTGATCGAAAAAACCTTGATCGAATCTCCTACAGGCGAGCCCAAAACAGTTGGCGGGGGATTCACCCACCGTTTTGATCGAAACGATCTCTTCAGCCGCTTCATAAGCTTCAGCGCCAACACCCGCTCGCAATGGACGAATCTGCTCTTCGGCGATCAGGCCATCTTCGTTCGTCGCTCTGTTTTCAAAAAAATGGGTGGCTACGCGGATATGCCGCTATTTGAGGATTGGGACTTCAGCGATCGGATGCGCGAGGCAGGCGGCATCTCAATTTTACCTGCGAGCGTCACCGCCAGCGGGCGGCGCATCAAGGTCTGGGGAAAATGGCGGTGTTTCGTCATCTGGTGGGGGCTCAGCATCCTCTACTGGATGGGTGTTCCGGCGACTAGGCTTGTGCGGTTTTATGAGCACGTGCGGTGAAAAAAAATCAGCCAATTAGCTTCTACCGCCCCGTCTTCTTGGCGGGCCGGGAGGGGGATCGGGCGGCGCGGGCGGCATCTCGGGAGTGGGGGAGGGCTTTTCGTCCTCTTCTTCTTCATCGTCTTTCTTTTTTCCTAGCCGGCGAAGATCCTCGTACATCTTAGCAAGCCGGGCCGCGACCATGCCGTGAACCGAGCCTTCGGGAAACTCGCCGCTATCCTCGTCCCGCTCCCCGGCAGGTGTGCCAGTCAGGAGCGAGATGCCCTCGTCCACGGTATGAATGGGGTAGACGTTGAACTTGCCCGCCCTGACCGCCTCAACCACCTCATCGCGAAGCATGAGATTTGTCACGTTTTGGTGGGGAATTAACACACCCTGCTCACCGGTGAGCTCGCCCATACCTTTGCACACTTCAAAAAAGCCCTCGATCTTCTCGTTCACCCCGCCGATGGGTTGAATCTCGCCTCGTTGGTTGACCGATCCGGTGACGGCAAACCCTTGCTTGATGGGAAGCCCGGAGAGCGAACTCAAGAGCGCATAAAGCTCGGTCGATGAGGCGCTATCGCCATCCACACCGCCATAGTTCTGCTCGAAGGTGATGCTTGCCGAAAGAGCGAGGGGATGATTTCGGGCATAGGTCGCGCCGAGATAGCCCTGGAGAATGAGCATCCCTTTGTCGTGGATGTTGCCCGAGAGTTTGCTCTCGCGCTCGATGTTAATCACCCCGCGATCGCCCATGAAAGTTTGGGCCGTGATGCGAGAGGGCTTGCCGAAACTGAAATCGCCCATGCTTAGCACGGCAAGGCCATTAATCTGGCCGATGACCTCGCCCTCGACGTCGATCATCACGTGGCCCTCGATAATTTGATCGCGAAGCCGCTCGTCGAGAAGATCTGCCCGAAATCGCTTTTCGTCCTCGGCGCAAATAATGTGCTTGGCCTCAACTCGCTGCGCCTCCTCCTGCCGAGCCCAGTGATCAGCCTCAAGCAAAAGTTCTCTAAGCTCGCCGAACTGGGCCGAGAGCCGGCTCTGGTCAGAGACCATGCGCGAGCTCGCCTCAAGCACCCGCGCCATCGCATCATCACTAAAGGGCAGCAACCCATCCTCGGCCCGATGAAACTCAACGAAAGCCCGAAAATCCCGAAGGCTCGCAGGGGTGCGCTTAATGACGGAACTAAAATCGGCCTTTACCTTGAAGAGCTTTCCGAAGTCCTCATCTTGACGAAGAAGGAGGTAGTAGATCATCGGGCTGCCCATGAGCAGCACCTTCACGTTCACCGGAATGGGCTCTGGTTTGATGGTGCCTTGACTCCAGCCAAATGTTTCGCCCAGGTCCTCGATACGAACACAACGGGTGCGGATGGCGCGCTTGAGCGCCGGCCAGACACCGGGGTTCGTCAGTACATCGAGGGCATTGAGAATTAAAAAGCCGCCGCTCGCCTGGACAATCGATCCGGCCCGAACAAGGGTGAAATCCGTCGTATAGGTTCCGAAGTGGGCCCGGCGCTCTATTCGCCCAAACAGGTTGTTGAAATTCGGATTCGATTCGTAGACGACCGGCGCACATTCGAGAGCAGAGTTATCAACGACAACGTTAACTTCGTAGACGCGGAAAGGATTTTCATCCTTCGGCGGCCGCATCATCATCATCGGTGCGGCCTCGGCTCCTCCCAGCTCCTCGGTGTTCTGGAAGGTCGAAAAGTTGCCCAAAATATGGCGCTCCACCATGTCGAGGAAAGAAATCGTCTTCTCAAAAGACGCATACTTGTCCCGAAGATCGTCCATGGGCCCTTTGACGGCAGTGAGCGCGATATTTTCGTCCAGCTTCCGCATGCGGGCGCGCACCTCTTTTTCAAGGTTGCGTGTCTCCTTGACGAACTCAGAAATCGGAGTGGCCAAGGAGTTGCGATTTTCCTCATAGCGCTTGCGCTCCTCCTCAGGCAGATTTTCAAACTGCTCGGCCGTAGCGTTTTTGCCGTCGATCAGAGGGATGACGTTCAAGCCTGCCTGGGACATCTGAATGGCAAAGTTCACCGCCCGCCCCTTTTCCTCAAGTGCCTCAAGCCGTTGGCGCTGCTGGGTCTGCACCGACTCGACAATCTCCTTTCGCGCACTCTCGTGGGCATCTGCCTCAAATGCTTTGGGAATCGATTCCTGAAGTTCGGTGACGAGCATGGCCATATCACCCTGAAACTCGACCGCTATCCCCGCCGGGAAGGTGAGCCAAAGAGGCCGATCGGAATCTGAAAAGTTGTGCACGAAGGCGATGGAATCGGGCACGTCCGTTTCGCATGCCAGGCGCTCGCAGTACGAACGACACATGGTGTACTTGCCGGTTCCCGGCGGGCCCGATACATAGAGATTAAACTCGTTAGAGGACATGCCGAGGCCAAACGCCATCGCGCGCTCGGCACGTTCCTGGCCGATAAAAATTTCCTTGGACAGTTTTCCCCCGTCGAGATCGAGAGATTCAGATTTATCGAAGCGCCACCTCAGGGCCTCGGGGGCAAGCGGCTCAGGAAAGAGGGTCATCTGGGCTCCTCATCGCCCGGCAGCGCCGGGGAAAAATTTCTATTCATCGGGCCCCACCTCGTCATCCTCCAAGTGGGATGCTGATTTCAGACCGTATTTGATTAACTTGCGGTAGAGGGTGCGCCTGTCGAT
>JABJAL010000065.1 GCA_018669005.1 Nitrospinaceae bacterium | reverse complement strand
GGAAGTAGCTGTCGAGGGCTCGGGCTTTTTCGTTCTAGCAGATGCACTTGACCCAACCCAACAATTCTATACGCGTGACGGTTCGTTTTCCCTCGACAGCACCCGGACTTTGTTTCATAAGGGAACGGGGAAAAATGTTCAGGCATTCACCGTCGATGCAACAGGCGCGGTAACCACCACCCTGGCCAATGTCGTGATCGGCGCCACAAGCAGCGTTGGTCTACCCACTGCTAACGTCGATTTAGTTGGAAATCTCGATTCGACAGCCCCCATCCTCGGTACTGCGGGCTCCACTACCTCAACCGCCATATTTGATGAATTTGTCATCAGTAGCGGTGTGAATGATCAAATTATCTTCGAAAGCGGTGCCTCTGGGCCCATTACCGCCAACTTGATTACAGATGGGGGACTCACATCGGGGACTGCCGTGGGCGGCGCGGCCCTAGCCAGCGCTGTTAAAACAGCACTTGAGGCGACAAACCTTAATTCTGACACCTATGCCGTTGACTACTCGCAAAACGAGGATACGTTCACTATCACCAACAACAGCGGAAACATAAATTCAGTTACATTCCGCCATAGCGATGCCACCTCAACCGCCTCGAAAACGCTTGGCTTTCTCGGCGTCGATTCCGTCGAGATCGGGACAGGTGGATTTGAAAAAAGTGACGTGGGCGTTGCTTTCAACGTCCTCACCGGCGCAAACGACAATCTTACCGCCACCATCGACGGCACCGCCGTCAGCGTCACCATTCCAGCTGGAAACTATTCGGGCCAGGAACTCGCATTTCAGATCGAAAAACAGATACGTGCAATTTCAAGCACCCTAAGGGGCACAACTGTCACCTTTAACACCAAAGGCTCGGAAAACAGATTCAAAATTAGTGGCCCAAAAACAGGTGGAGCCTATACCATCAACCAGCCCTCGAACGGTGCAACCCCCACCGTCGCCGTCACCGCCACCAGCACCGTTATAACGGGCGGAACACTAGGCGCAACGACAGGGCTTACCGCTGGGACCGCCCAGGCGGGCACTGGCTTTTTCGACGTTAACGATTCTATCGCCACGAGCACAGGAAATATTTCAATCGATGTTTTCGACGGGCTCGGGGGAACGCATGCGGTGAAAATGTTCGTGCGAAAAACGGGCGACAACCTATGGGAGTGGCATGCAGCTCTTAAAGGATCGGACCTGGTTGGGACCACGGCTGATGACAAACTTGAAGAAGTAGCCAGCGGACTTATTCGCTACACCCCCGACGGCAAGCTCGAGAGTGAAGTCATAACTGCTGGGACCGGTTCATTCAACTTTGACCCGGAGGTTTCTGGTGGGACACCCCCTCCAGCGGGGCCAAGCCATTACATTCAATTTCGGCTCATCGATCATCACCGAGGGAGGCACCGGAGATGACGGTATTGGACAATTTTCCTCCTCGACCTTGGGTACAGACCCGTCTACCGGGCAAGCGGGTCAATTTGTCGTCCCCGGCGAAGCTTTCCAAACGAGACTGGTTCGTGTGGACGGTATCAAAAGTGGCGCTTTTGACGCTATTTCCATCAACACAAAGGGAGATATAATCGCGACATTCACGAACGGATCAACCCAATCGATTGGAAGAATCGCTTTGGCTCTGTTTGCCGCAGACGACTCCCTTGATGCGGTAGGAGACAACCTTTTCAAAGAATCCGCGCTGTCAGGCTTGGCATTATTGACTGACCCGGACACGCTCGGCGCGGGCAGACTTATTCCTGAGGCTCTTGAAGCATCGAACAGCGATATCGCCGAAGAATTTGTCGAATTAATATTGGCGCAACAAATCTTCCAGGCAAACGCCCGAGTCGTCTCGGTATCAGATGAAATCTTAGAAGCTATCACCAGAATCTAGGCGAAGCTTTCCTCTGATGAGCATCCAAAAAATACTGGTCACTTGATTTTCAGTTATCTATTAAGGCTTTTGGAGTGGCCAGATTCGGGAGCCAACCAAGGGCGAGCCCGGAGGATGCAAGAGATAGCCGTGGACTTTATGCGTCCACTCCGTTTCCTCGAGCGCCACATAGTTCTCCTCCCTCGCCTCCAGCGAAATATATTCGTAAAGCACAGAATGCCTCGGCGCACCCGCAGCAGCCAAAAGTTTTCTCGCGCCTACGCAGCCTTCTGTCCGCTCCACCCCGACCATTCGTTCCTGCGCATACCAGGCTTGCAAGTCCTCATCATTTCCCTGCGCATCGTAGCGGCCCATTTGAATTGCGGGCGAGAGAATATCCTCGGCCTCGCGCGAGGCGGCAGAAGGACCCTCGGCCCGCCACTCCTCGCAAAATATCATCCCAAGCGGCGACACGCGCCGCGACACCATTTCGCGCGTCTCGGCGCTCTGCGTCTCCTTGAGTTGAGACGGGCTCGGATCGAAGAATGTTCGCGTGGACTCGCCCCCGAACAAGGCAATAAAACCAGCTCCCGAGGCCAGGTCCGGATCATCTTCCCTCCCAAGGCGACTCAATACTTTTTCAAAAGCCGTGCCCGGATGTACGACCTCATAGTGCGCGGCCCAAAGATACCCTGGCCGGGTCAGTTTCTCCGGGATGTGGACGCCGTGAAACCATTCGAAATACGCCTCCCGCCCCTCCTCGGGCAGGTCATAGAAGATTGCCCAAATGGCTTTGTCCATTTTGCCTCCAGTTAAATCCGGCCACTATTGCGCCGGATATTTCTCAACCAATCGTTGTGCAATAACAATGCGCTGAATATCGTTTGCACCCTCTCCCACCTGCAACAAAATCGCATCGCGATAGTAGCGCTCTATGGGAAGCTCCTTGATATAGCCATAGCCGCCGTGAATGTGAATCGCCACCTCGGAGGCTCGCTGGGCCGCATCTGTGGCGAAGAGTTTCGCCATCCCCGCCTCAAGATCACAACGCTCGCCGCTGTCCTTCATGACAGCGGCCCGATAGGTAAGATGGCGCCCCGCCTCAAGGGAAGTAGCCATATCGGCGAGCTTGAGTTGGACGGCCTGATGCTCGGCAATGGGTTTTCCCATCGTATGGCGCTGTTGGGCGTATTTTAAGGACGCCTCAAAACAAGCCCTATGAAGCCCCAACGCTCGTGCGGCCACCTGAATGCGTCCCAGCTCCAGAGCAGCCATGAGCTGCTGAAATCCCTGATTCTCCTCTCCGATCAGACAATCCTCAGGCACTGGACATTCCTCAAAAATAAGCTCACCCGTGCGAATACCCTTGTAACCAAGTTTGTCGAGGTGGCGGCTCACCTGAAAACCATCAAGGCTGCGGTCCATCATCAGACAGCTGATTCCGCGATGTGGTTTGTCGGCATTCGGGTTCGTCCGAACCATCACGCCAAAATGCGTGGCATTCTCGCTATTTGTAACAAACATCTTCGAGCCATTGACGATGTAATTATTCCCCTCGCGCCGTGCAGCAGAGCGCAGCGCAGCGACATCCGAGCCACCGCCCGACTCTGTGATTCCGATGCCTGTGCGCATTTCTCCTGCAGCCAGCCTAGGCAGCCAGTCACGCTTTTGCACCTCGGAGCCGAAGCGGCTCACCATCCAAGAGACCATCGAATGCGAGCCAATCACCCCTGTCAAGGTCATCCACCCGCGCGCCAGCTCCTCGGTCAGAATAGCGAAGCTCATGGCGTCCATTCCGGCCCCGCCATTCTCCTCGGGAATAATCGCGCCGAAGTAGCCCAGCGCCTTCATCCGGTCAACGAGCGGCTGTGGATACTCGTCCCGGTGCTCATATTCGCTGGCCACCGGAATGACTTCGCGATCAACAAATTCGCGAACACTCAACTCCAAGGCTCGTTGAAATTCATTTAACCGAAAATCCATGCCCAATCACTCCTTCTCATCTTCACGCGGCTGCCGTGCTGTCCTCATTTTGCTCCCCTTGCAACACCACGATACATCTCCCCCTGGATGCGGAGAGTCTTGGCATAAGGAATCGATCGATCGTCTCGATCTCCAGGCCAGCATCACAGATAAAAGTGTCAATCTTCCGGTTCATGTTGCAGCCACAACCGCATATTCGCTGAATTGGATTAAGTCGATCCTGCCAGCGGGCGACACTGACGTCATCACTCCGTCCATGCTCAAGAAAAATGAATTTACCCTCAGGCTTGAGAACTCGTACCACCTCTTTAAGTGCGCTGTCTAGATCGGATATCGCACATAGCGTCCATGTCGAAACCACACAATCGAAGCGATCCGCTTCAAAGGGGAGTTCTTCAGCGCTTGTGGCTTCACGTCGAACAGGCATTCGCACCGCGGCTATTCGTTTTTCCACCCGCCTCGGAAGAAAAACTTCGGGGTCCACCAAATAGAGGGAATCGACAGACTCAGGATAATGAGGAAGATTTAGGCCGGTGCCAAACCCAAGCTCCAGCACTTCTCCCTGGGCGGAGACGAGCGATTTTTCGCGCTCGGCCTGAAATTGGGGTCCACCCATGATCCAGTCCATCCCAATCGGAAACATAAATTTCGACCAGAGCCCCATATCTACTCCAATGTACAGAGGTCCCCTTACCTCGTCACGTATAATAATGAAGCTACATCATCGAAAAACCGGTGGGGGCCTCGGGGATGAGAAGACGCTCGACGGGTTCGCCGCGATCGAGATGGGAATCCACAATCTCCTCGGCATCCTCGACACGAACACCCTCATACCAGACGTTATCCGGCATCACACAGATGATCGGACCGCTCGAGCAAATATCGAGGCAGGTCGTCTTGAGCGTGCGGGCCTTACTCTTCAATCCTTTCTCGGCAATCAGATCCTTGATGCGCTCGCGCACCTCGACTGAGCCACAGCGTCCGCAGCTTCCCTTTGGATGGTCTTCGGCCCTCTCGTTGGTGCATACCAGGACATAACGTTTTTTTGCGTGCATCAAACATTCTCCTTGCCGATAAATACCGGTCACATACGAAATTATGAACACCGGCGATATGATGAATACAAACATTATCATTTCAACCGAGAATTCATCAAACAGTGACTACTTGTGGGATATCGACCTGTTCTGCAACACTTCAAAAGGATGCTAGAATTAGGACAGATCAAAGGAGAAAGGATTTTACATGGAACATGATGGTCAGGATATTTATCCACATCAAACGACGGGCCAATCGCCCGCCGCGGCGCCTGCTCGCGTCATTTTTTATCCCACTTGCTTGGTGGACACTTTTTTCCCGGGCGTGGGCGAGGCGGCTGTTTATCTGATTGAATCGCTTGGCTCTGAGATAATTGTCCCCGAGGGACTGACCTGCTGCGGTCTGCCCCATTTCAATAACGGATACCGGGGGGAGGCCCGCCGCGTCCTTGAGTCGCAGTTGGAACAACTAGCCGGCGATGAGCCCATCATCGTCCCTTCAGGCTCTTGCGGGTGGATGCTCCGATGCGTTCTTCCCACCCTCTTCCCCGAAGACCCCTGGAAACGCTCACAGGCGGAACAAATCTCGACACGCGTCCTTGAGCTTTCTCAATTCCTCAATAGTTATGTGTTGCAAGAGACCAGAGCGCACTTAACAGGCAAGGTCGTCTACCATGATTCATGCCACCTTTTGAGGGGACTCGGAGAAAAAGAAGCTCCCCGCCGCCTTCTCGACCTCGCCACGGATAGCCGCGAGGAAATGACGAGCTCTGATCGGTGCTGCGGCTTCGGCGGAAGTTTTGCCGTAAAATTTCCGGAAGTTTCGTGTGCAATGCTCGATGAGAAAATCCGTGCTGCAGAGGAGGCGGGGGCCGACTGGATGGTGGCGGCAGATGCCGGTTGTATGCTTCAGATCGGCGGTGGATTGATGAAGCGCGAATCGCGCATAAAACTACTACACTTAGCACAAGCCCTTGCTGGCCCTGGCGCTCCTGGCTGGCCGGATGAGAACTCTCCAGAAAGGAGCGCGCCTTGAAATCTCCGTTTAACAGGCGAGCCTCCACTGCCATAGCTAACCCCGACCTCCAAGAGGCGCTTCACGTAGCCACCTCGCGATTTGGCGACATGAGAAAAAAGGCGTTCGAATCCACTGCGGCGCCCCTTGCCCTGCGAGCCAGTGCCCGTGAAGTTCGTAGGCGCACATTTGATGATCTTGACCACCACCTCGAAACGCTTTTCTCGAACCTCGGCAAACTTGGTGTCCAGGTGCACTCGGCCACCGACGCGAGTGAGGCCGTTAAAACTGTTCTCGACATCGCCCGCCGCAAGAACGTAAAGACGGTGGTCAAAAGCAAATCTATGGCCACGGAGGAAATTCATCTTAACGCCGCCCTCAAGGCAGCTAATATTACGCCTTTTGAAACCGACCTTGGTGAATGGATACTCCAACTCGCAGGAGAGGCGCCAAGCCACCTTGTCGCACCCGCACTCCATAAAACCCGCGAGCAGGTGGCCAGGCTCTTTGCCGACAAGGTGGACCCAAATATCGGGGATGATCCTCGGGAGTTAACGGCGGCCGCTCGTGGAAAACTGCGCGAAGAATTTCTCCGCGCCGGGATGGGTATCAGCGGTGTCAACTTCGCCATTGCTGAGACGGGGACGCTCTGCCTGGTCACGAATGAGGGTAACGGTCGCCTGGTCACGACCCTACCCAAAGTTCATGTAGCCATCATGGGCATTGAGAAAGTCGTCCCCACAATTCAGGAAGCATTAACGCTGCTGGCCGTTCTTCCTCGAAGCGCAACGGGCCAGAAACTTAGCAGCTATTTCACGATGGTGACGGGCCCTAGAAAACCTCAAGAGGCAGACGGCCCCGAGGAGATGCATCTTATCGTTCTCGACAACGGGCGCTCGCGCCATTTGGGTGGTCCCTTCCATGAGGCCTTCTATTGTATTCGCTGCGGGGCCTGCCAGAACGCTTGCCCTGTCTTTCAAACGGTCGGAGGCCACGCTTACGATTCGGTCTACGGAGGACCCATAGGTGCAATCCTGAGTCCGATGCTGCGCGGGCTGGAAGCCTCGGGCGAGCTATCCGCCGCCTCTAGCCTTTGTGGTGCATGCCAAGAAGCCTGCCCGGTTTTCGTCGATATTCCACGCATGCTTATTGAAATGCGCGAGGCACGCACCTTGAGGCACACCGTTGGCATTGGCGAGCGAGCCGCTTTTCGCCTCGCCGGCTGGGCTATGCGCACCCCCCTGGTATGGCAAACGGGCCAAAAACTCATATCGAGACTTCTCGGGCCGATTCTCAGGAGCGGCAAAACTGCTTGGATTCCGGGCCCGGCGGGTGCTTGGCTCAAGGGACGCGACCTTCCCCCTCCTCCCACAAAAAGCTTCACCGCCCGGTGGCGAGACCACCAAAAGATATCGAAAAAAAACACATCTCGCCAAGAGATGGCTCCGGGTCAAGATGGAGAAAAAACCATCGAGCTCGCCCGGCGCACCTTGGCCATCTCAAAGGGGATATCCCACGTACCAGCGCCACCGCCGCCCGGTCCCCTCCCTGAAGTGGCGATTCCCGATCTCATCGAGCGGTTTTGCACAGAATTTGAACTCGCGGGCGGCCATTCGTATCGACACGAATCAATGGAGACAACAAAAAAAACCATCCTCGATCTCGCCAATCGGTTTTCCGGCCAGCCAATCGCGGTCAGCGACAATCTGCCTCTCACCGCCGCCGATTGGCTAAGAGAAAGCGGACATGAGGTTCTCTCACTCTCTCCTCCCGGCGAGGATTGCCGTGAATCACTTTCACAATCCGGGCTCGGAATCACCGATTGTGACTGGGCCATCTCTGAGACCGGCACGATCATCCTCACCAGCGGCCCGAATCGGCCCCGGCTTTACTCCCTACTCCCCGAGCTGCACCTTGTGCTCATACCCGAGGAGTGCTTAATTCCACATCTTTCAGGCGCCGGACCAAATATCCATGGCGCCCTTACCAGCGGCGACACACCGCCGAGCTGCGTGAACCTAATCACCGGGCCCAGTCGTTCTGCCGATATCGGCCTCACACTCGTCACGGGCGTTCATGGCCCCTGTGAGATTCATGCAATTATAATCCCCGCTGACATTGGCAAAGGAACCACCACCTCGACGGGCGCTTCATCCCCCTTCACGCTTGAGGACGAATAAACAAAAGCCCCCAAGCCAGTCCTCCCGGCTCAGGGGCTTTTGTTTCTCAACTGCCGAGCTACATCCCGGCCTGTTTAAATCTAAATGTCATAGTACAGAGTGAACTCATAAGGATGCGGGCGAAGCCGAATGGCGTCCACTTCTTCCTCACGCTTGTACGCAATCCAGTTCTCGACCATATCCTTCGTGAATACATCGCCCTTGAGAAGGAAGTCATGGTCCGCCTCAAGCGCATCGAGCGCCTCGGGTAGGCTTCCCGGCGTCTGCTTAACACCAGCCTTCTCCTCGGGCTCGAGGTCGTAGAGGTTTTTGTCCACCGGCTCGGGGGGCAGAATTTTATTCTGCACGCCGTCAAGGCCAGCCATGAGCATGGCCGAGAACGCCAGATAAGGATTACACGAAGGGTCTGGGATTCGAAGCTCGACCCGCTTTGCATTCTCGCTGTGCGAGTACATCGGAATACGCACGCAAGCGCTTCTGTTACGGCAGCTATACATGAGGTTAATCGGCGCCTCATAGCCCGGCACGAGCCTGCGGTAGCTGTTCGTTGTCGGATTGGTTAGCGCAACCAAGGCCGGGGCGTGGTGCAGGAGACCACCAATGTAGTAAAGGGCCGTCTGGCTAAGATCGCCGTATGTTCCCAGCTGGAAGAATTGATTCTTCCCCTTCTTCCAAATACTCTGATGGGTGTGCATGCCCGTTCCGTTGTCCATAAACACGGGTTTGGGCATGAAGGTCGCCGTCTTTCCGTGCCGACGGGCAACATTTTTCACGATATATTTGTACTTCATCATCTTATCGGCTGTGGTCAAAAGCTTATCGAAGTGGATATCGATTTCGCTCTGCCCGGCGCTGGCTACTTCGTGATGGTGCACCTCGGTTTCAATACCGATGTCCAACATGGTGAGCATCATCTCGGAACGAATGTCCTGTAGCGTATCCGATGGCGGAGTGGGGAAATACCCCTCTTTATAACGAAGCTTATGACCAAGATTGGGGCCCTCGTCAGTGCCTGTGTTCCAGGCTGCCTCGACGGAATCCACCTCGTAGAAGGCATGATTCTCCGCCTGATTGAAGCGTACATCATCAAAAACAAAAAACTCCGCCTCGGGACCGAAATAAGCTACGTCACCGATACCGGTTGAGTTCAAATAGCGCTCGGCCTTCATCGCAATGTTGCGCGGATCTCGGTTGTATAGTTCCAGCGTGATCGGATCTTTAATGTCGCAGATCAAAACGAGGGTGGGTATCTCCAAAAACGGGTCCATAAACGCCGTGGTCGGATCGGGTATGAGGAGCATATCGCTCTCATCGATTGCCTGGAATCCACGAATACTCGACCCATCGAAGCCCACTCCCTCCTCAAACGTGTCGGTATCAAGTGTGCCAATCGGTGAGGAGAAATGCTGCCACATGCCGGGCATGTCGGTGAAGCGGTAGTCTACAATTTTGGCCCCGGCATCTTTGGCCATTTTGAGAACTTTGGCGACAGCGTTTCCGCCCTCTCCTTTGGAAGAAGCTTTTTTCGGTTTCGTTGCCATTCAATCAACTCCTCTTCAAAATTGGACACGTTGTGCCCGGCTAAAAAAATCCCACAAGAGCTGACCCTAAGAGCCGTTGCCCCGGTCATCCCTCAAAAAGACGCTACATTTTTCTCTGAATCCTCAGTAAGCTCCATAGTTAACATTTCACATAATTCACTAAGTCGTTGCTTATCCTCGATTTTCTGAAAATTGGAATCCGTCACATAAAAGACGTCAACCACCCTAAGGCCTTCGGTAATTATCTTCGCCCGCGAAATGGAAACACCCTCGTCAGCCAGACGACCCGCTATCCTCGATAGCAGCCCATGCCGGTCAGCCGTGATGACCTCGATTATCGTGTCATCTTCACTGGCAGCCAAGTCATACTCCACCAGCGTCGGAATTTCAAAATAAACCCGTTGCCGAGGAGGCTTGATTCGATTATTTTTGGCGTTGATTTTCTCAATATCCATCTTGCCACTTGAAAGATCGACCAAGCAACTCCGAATTGCTTCCCACAGCTTTTCATCAGTTACGGCCTTATCTTCGGCGTCAACCACAATAAACGTATCCACCACCAAACCATCGGTATCAGTAAATGCCTTGGCATCAAGAATCTTAATACGAAACGATGCAAACGTAGCTGCAATGATCCCGAACAGGCCCAGCCGATCCCGGCAAACCATGGTTAAAAGTGTATTTCCCAAACGCCGTCGGTGAGTAACCTCCAAAACAAAAGGCATATCTTCGCTGAGTTTTTCGCTCATCTCAATTTGACGTAATATATCTTGGGGTGCGGTACCCAGACGATATCTCTCTGGCATTTTATTTAGATAGTCAAGAATTCGCGCAGCATCTACTCGGCTTACGGCGGCCCTTGCCTCAAGACACACCTGACTCCCGATGTCATCGAGCCTCTTTTTCCGGGATACGGCTTCATCCGACTCAAGTACCCGAAGGGTCCGGCGGTAGAGCTCGTAAAAGAGAGTACCTCTCCATTCATTCCAAATACCCGGTGCCACCGCATTGATATCGCCATAACTTAGTAGATAAAGCATCTTAAGCTTCTCGACAGTCCCCACTTTTTCCGCAAAACGATCTATCTGATCGGGATCATCAATATCTCTTCGTTCGGCGATAAGTGACATTTCCATATGATTAGCCACCAGAAACTCAAGGACCTTGCCCTCGTCGGCAGGAAGCCCGAGACGAACCGTTATGTCGGGCAAAGCTGCCGCGCTGCGTTGATCATGCCGCGCACCCCGCGCCTTGCCAATGTCATGCAGCAACAGAGCCAGTCGCAAGATGTGGCTTCGCTCCATATCCCGGTGAATATGCGCAAGTTCCTGCAGCGGCATTTCTTTGGAATATGCCAGGTCATCGAGAAACTGAATCGTCAACAACGTATGTTCATCAACCGTATAACGATGGTAGTGATCTAGCTGGACAAAACATGTCAATTCATCGAACTCAGGGATATAGCGTCCCAATACGCCCAGAGAATGCATTTCCTGCAAAATGTGAGCAACGCCAGCCTTACCCTCAAGAATCCGGAAAAACGAATCCTTGACCTCGGGCGAGGAGGAGAAAGATTCGTCTAGTTCCTCCAGACTGGAGCGGATAAAATTACGAAGCTCCGGCGAGAGGCTGCAGCTATAGCGAAACTGCAATTCAAAGATTCGCATCAAGCCTGCCGGGTGGCTCATCACATCATCACCTGAGCCATCGAGGACCAGAGAGTGATAATCCCTTAGCGCAAGCCCATTGCCGAGCGGTTCGATACGTTGCCGACGGCGAGCCCAGCCTTTTTTTGTCAAACTCTCTTCGAGGCTTTCAAAAAAATCGCGGCAGAAAACATGAATCGTTCGAGCGGACATGAAATAATCCCGCATAAATTTCTCGCTGGCTTTGGCCACCTTGGAGTCCACATAGCCAAGAGTTGGCGCAACTTCCATCTGAGTTAGAAACGTCAACATGTCTTGTTTCGACCCCGATAGAAAATGAAGTTGCGCTCTGAGACGAAGGAGAAAATCATACGCCTCACGGACCCTTCTGCAGTCCTCCTCCGGCATCCAGCCTTTGCGCCAAATACCATCAAGTTTCTTCGCCCCATAGGCACTGGCCAACCAGAGAACCGCGTGCAGATCACGGAGCCCGCCGGCGCTTTCCTTAAGATTCGGCTCTTGCACATATACCGAAGGGTCCCAGGAGCGGTAGCGCTCGTTAAGTTCTCGCAGCCGCCGTCTGAGGTGTGCCCCTTTACTCACTCTTTTTAGATAAGAGTCGAATCGATTGTTATAAGCAGTAAATATATTTAAATCGCCTGCTACCAGGCGATTTTCCAACATGGAGGTTTCGCTCTGATAATCCTCTCGGGCAATCTTCACGCACTCGCTAATGGTTCGGGCGCTATGCCCAATATCGAGCCCCGCATCCCAGAGCAAATAGAGAATCGAGCGCACCAACCGGCTCGTCTCTGGAGACCGCTTGGCGAATACGAACATGAGATCGATATCAGATCCAGGAGACAACTCTCCTCGCCCATAGCCTCCAATGGCGACCATCGCGCATTTATCCGAGTCCTTCGCTTCGGCTCCCTCGCTATCATGAACACCATGCCCCCATATTTGACAAAGTAGGGCATCAATGAAAACGGCGCGGGCCTCGGCGAGCTCTATCCCACCGGCACCCTCACCGTGTGAGTCTGCGAGAAATTTCTCGCCGCGAGCGAAGGTCCCCTTGATATGACGCAGGAAAGCACCTCTTTCCCAACGGCTAGCCGCAGGTACAGCTTCAAGGAGTTCGTCTTTCAGTTCGAAAAGAAGGCCAAGAGAATGCGTCATGAAGTAAAGCGCTTAGATCGCTTCGTCTCCGCGCTCTCCGGTTCGAATGCGAATGCACTCTTCTACAGGTTGCACAAAAATTTTCCCATCGCCGATTTTATCGGTCTTCGCCGCGTTCGTAATCGCTTCAACGATGGTGTCGACTTTCGAATCCTCCGCGAGAATTTCAAGTTTAATCTTAGGGAGGAAGTCAACAACATACTCACTGCCCCGATAAAGCTCAGTATGGCCTTTTTGCCTTCCGAATCCTTTCACCTCGGTCACCGTCATTCCAGCGACACCCGCAGAGCCGAGCGCTTCTTTTACTTCATCCATTTTAAATGGCTTTACTATTGCTACAATCAATTGCATGGCAGAGTCTCCAACCACCAGGAAACATAGGGAACCTTCAAGATTCCACGAAATATAACATGCCCAAAAGACAGGTCAAACGACTTGGTATGCGCTAAGGATACCCGGTCCATCCTGTTAAGTATGTTTTACAGTCAATATGTTTCGGCATTGTTTCGTGGCTGTTACTTATCAATTAAATTCCCCAAACCTCGGCAAGAGCGAATTCAGGCTTATTTGCCGGCCCTCCAGGCCCCTAGGACCCCCACCAAAGCTACTTTCGGGGCTTGATTCCACCCCTCAAATCCCCTAAACTCGCCGGCTCATGGCGTTGCTACGGCAAACCTGTGGATTTCACTTTATCTTTGCTTGAGGACAGAAAAATGGAGTGTACGCTTCTAGAAGGGCCTGTTGAATGTCATTTTGCCCAACGGGGTGGAGATAACGGCGCCAATCGCTGCAGCTACAATGGCGACAGTTGCCTCGGCGTCGTGGAGGAATGTCTCAGCGGGGACGACGAAAAACCCTGCGAGCATATCATTGAACTCCCAAAGGGGAAGTTTTGCACTCGATTCCCTAACCCGGCGAACCGCTGGGCCCGGGGGCGTTGCCCATTGGCCACCCACATTAAGATGGATTTCGCCGCGCCGCTTGAGAAAAAGCTTAATCCCCTCAAAGCGTCCAAGCGGGCCGCCCGAGGAGGCTGATAACCTCCCCTCTGGCGAATAAAATCGAGAACACAGAAAACTCCGCTTTCTTATGAAGGCGGAGTTTTTTTGTTCATTTGCAGAACGTTTTCCATCGGAAATTGTTTCGACCGAATTATTTTTGTTTCCAGATATCTTGCGCCAGACGCATTATAGCCTTAAAAAAATCATTCACAAAAAAAAGCACCGGAGTAAATCCGGTGCCACATAGAATTTTGTCGGACCGATTAGTATCAAATAAACAATATCATCATGGCCCCAGATTCTCGTCCTCAAGCCACGATGAGTGCAACAATCCCCGCGCTAATGAACTGCAAATCCACTACCGCCTCGGTAAGCCCGCTATGGCCTATGATTTTTTTCTTGTACAGCCATATCCCCAACCCCGAGATAATCACCGGGACGAGCATTGCAATGCCAATGCTGGACGCGACCCAACCATTCACAACACCTGAGACAAGCATGACTGCCATGGCAGCACAAACACATGCCAGCATAACCTCGGTCTGCTCTTTTCCCAACAAAATGGGCAAAGTTCGCTTGCCGACTATTTGGTCGCCCTGTATGTCGCGCAGCTCCATGAGGCCCGAGCGCATCAAAGTCATGCCGAACGCAAATAGAATAGCTATCGGCCACGCAGCGCCAACAAGTTCAGGGTTTGCCAGGGCCGGCAAAAGCGCCAAAGATACGACCCATCCCACTGTGACGACCACAGTTCTCGATGCAGGAAAATCCAGCACCTTACCCACATTCAAAGCCCTGGGCTCCATTCGCAAGCTATAGAAGGCACCTAACATCGATCCGATAAACAAAACGACCACCACAGTGAAAGAAAGAACCACACCCAGGCCTAGTGAAACAAGGCCGGCCACGACGCTTGCCTTAACAAGAATGCCTCGATTTTTTTCATAAAAGAAAGCGCGATTGGGTTCGTTATACCTATCTGCTTCAAAACTCGTGCACCTGTTCATTGTGTGCATGGCAAACAGATAGAGAGACGCCACCGCAACACCCATCGTGCTGACAGGAAAACCACCAAGCACAGAAGTTGCGACCGAGGCCATCGAGGCGGCTAGCAAGAGAAGTACGTTTGCCCGTGAGAGGGCTTTGATGCCCTGAATTAATCTATCCGAAAACCGAGAGACAGTATCAGGTATTGACTCTATCCGGTTCACAACCCGGCGGATCATCCAATCTGGCGTTGACGCCCCGGCCGTCACGCCTATATTTTTAAATTTTCTCAAGTATTCTGGATCGATTTCATCCTCGGTTTCGATCAGTAGAGAAGTGGAACCCTCCTCCTTGGCCACCTCGGCGAGGCGAGCCGTATTTCCGCTATTGCGCCCCCCGACGATTATCATCAAATCAACATCGGGCGCGATTTGGCGAACCTCCTCCTGGCGCACCTCAGTTGCATCACAAATGGTGTTAAACATCTGTGCAGCCGGATAGCGGGTCAGAAGCCCTTCCACGACCTCGCTCCAATCACCCATATTAATTGTTGTCTGCGCCACGACAATCACATCGTCGAGCCCGGAGGGGATTTTTTCGAGATCCTCAAAAGAGGTGACCAGGGTGTGGCCCGCCTCGGAATATCCGATATGACCCTCTACCTCAGGATGACCTTCCTCGCCGATGATGACTGTGTGGGCCCCCAGCCGCGAATGCTTGCGGATAACACCATGAACCTTCGCCACCAACGGACACGTGGCATCGCGAATGGTCGAGCCTGAATTTCGCAGCTTCTCGCGCACCTGCGGAGAAATACCGTGCGCCCGAATAACGAGCAAGCCATTATCCGAAGGCGTTTCAGCCGGATCATAAGGCGTGATGTCTTTTTCTTTGAGTAAACTGACCGTCTGAGGATTATGAATCAGGGGTCCGTGGGTATATACAGGCGCTTTTGCTTTGTTCGACGTTTCGAGAACGATATCGAGGGCACGCTCAACCCCCCAGCAAAAACCCGCTGTCTTAGCCAGCTTGACGCGCAATCTAAATACTCCAGAAACAGGGAGCCCTCGTAGGGCATCTGAGAGAAATTCAGCAATAAATTCTTGGCGAGTTTATCTTCTAAAAATTTTGCTTGCAATGCAGGATATCAGAGGAAATCATCCAGAACCTCCGCGCTCAATACGGCTTTCATGAATAATTTTCTCCGATCTGCCGCTAAAATCTATAATCCTGAATTCTCCTCCCTCGGGCCCGAGCAGAGCTTCTCCATAGGATTGAGGAAGAGTAAATCGCCTGGGTCCACAACTCCCCGGATTGAAATAAACCGTATTTCCTAGTTGTTGGCACAATGGCTCGTGCGTGTGACCAAAGACCACGAGATCGGCCTCCTCACCCGCTGCGACATCTCGAACTTCTGTGGAAGGCCCCCCCCTCTCCCAGACGATATGCTGAACTAAAATACGCCAGCCGCCCACACTGACAAATGCGCGCAAGGGAGCCAAATTGGTCCAGTCCACGTTTCCGCAAACCGCAGTAACTTGAGCCACCCCCATCAATTCATGCAAAATATCCTCGCCGCCCAAATCCCCCGCATGAATAATGTGAGCCGCCCCCTCACACGCCTGAACCACCTCACGGGGCAACTTTCCGTGCGTATCAGAGAGAATCATCAACCGGCTATAGTCGTTTTCCATAGTGCCTTTTTCCATTCATCGCCCAGACCTCGAGAGAGCCAGAACACGCGCCCCCAAGCGACCCAAATCAACCGCCCTTCGCACCATAAACCACCACCGCAACATGGCTCGATAATTGGGATAAATATCGCTCATCACTTCATGGCGGGGAAAAGCAGCCTCCCAGAGAAG